>NZ_JBEOYR010000023.1:0-143754 GCF_040297165.1 Streptomyces sp. NPDC001851
TATCCTTCTGAAACTGGCAGGAAGGTCCGTGAGGCTAGTTGGCATCACTGCAGGTCAACATCGTGCGTTAGTGCCAACTAAGAATCCTGGTCACACCTGCTGCGACCACCGTCATTAGGTGTCACAAACCGGGGATGGTGGCAAGGTTCGCCCCTGCTCACCGCTGCGGCGCGGTGTCACGTGCCAGGTCGAATCTCACGTCCACGACCCCTTCAACGGCTCTGACCAGGCGTGCGGCGGTGGGAACGAGGGCCGTGTCACGGATCCGGCCGGTGAGCGTCACCACGCCGTCCTCCACTTCCACCCGCACAGCCGATGAGGGCGGTGGAAAGAGGTGGGAGGCGATCTCACGCCGGACCTCCTCGGCGATCTCCTCGTCCCCGCGCAGGAAGATCTTCAGCAGGTCGGCACGGCTGACGATGCCCGCCAGCAGGCCCGCGCCGTCCACGACCGGCAGCCTCTTGACTTCCTGGCGCGCCATGACGCGCGCGGCTTCGGCGAGGGTGGCGTTCGCCCGGACCGTCACGGCCGGGGAACTCATGAGCTCTTCCGCGGTGAGGGCGCTCGCCTTGGCCACGTCGATGGTCCGGCGGAGGGACAGATAGCCCGCATCGGGGTCGTCCCGGAGTTCCTCCTCGGGCAGCAGGTCGGCCTCGGACACGACGCCGACCACCCGGCCCTCGCCTTCTATGACGGGCAGGGCGCTGATCTGCCAGTCCTGCATCAGCTGCACGATCTCCTTGAAGGGGGTCCGCCGGCCGACGGCGGCAACCGTTTGGGTCATGACGTCGCTGACGGTGGGCCGGGTGCCGTACATGGTGACTCCAGGGCCTCGCTGGGATGCCGGGTCCTTCCAGCGTGTTCCGCGCGGGCCGTGGCGTGCCAGGGGCCGTCCGGCCCCTACGGCCTCGGACTCGGAGAGGGTCGGTCGGACCCCGACCGAGCCGTATGGCCCCTGCTGACGGAAGCGCCGGGCAGCCACCCTGATGCCAGGAACCTCGCACCAGGAGGTGGAGACCATGCCCCGTACGGTCACCGTAGGCCTCGACGACTCGGCCGAGAGCCGTGCCGCAGCCGAGTGGGCGGCGCGCGAAGCGCTGCTGCGCGGTCTGTCCCTGAAGATCGTGCACGTGCTGGAGCCGACGCCCTGGTACGTGGCCCGTACCCCACTGCTGGACCTGGGCGGCTACCGGCAGTGGGCCGAGCAGCTGGCGCGCGAGTCCGCGGACGGTATCCGGCTTCGCCACCCGGGCATCGAGGTGACCACCGATCAGCTCACGGGGACCGTGGCAGACGTTCTGTGCGAGGCAGCGGGCTTCGCCGAGCTGCTGGTGCTGGGCTCGCGGGGCCTCGGCGGGCTCGGCGGCTTCATGGTCGGTTCTGTGAGCCTGGGCGTGGTGGCCCGCGCCGAGCGCCCTGTGGTGCTGGTGCGGGCCGGTGAGCAGGCCGCCGACGAGCACCGGATGGACCCGGCGGGGGTGCCCTCCGCCGCGGCCCCCTTCCGTCCCGTCGTCCTCGGCATCGACGTCGGTGAGCCGGACGACACGCTGCTGGAGTTCGCGTTCGACGCGGCCGCGCGCCGCAATGCCGCCCTGCGGGCCGTTCACGCCTGGCCGGAGCCGCCGACCTCCTTCCACGGCTTCGCCGCCGACCTCGAATCCCATGATTCCCTCGAACGAGGGCAGGCCTCGCTCCTCGGCAAGGTGCTGCGTCCCTGGCGGGAGAAGTTCCCGGACGTCGAGGTGGTCGAGGCGAGCCGGTGCGGCAGCGCCGCGCAGGTCCTCGTCAACGAGTCCCGTGACGCCTCTCTCGTGGTCGTCGGGCGTCGGATCCGAAGCGGCTCGTTCGGAGCCCACATCGGTCACGTGACCCACGCGGCGCTCCACCACATCGCCGTGCCCGTCGCGGTCGTCGCGCACACCTGAGCAGTTACCTCGGAGGAGAGACCCTCATGAAGGCATCAGCAGCCACACGGGCCTTCGGTGAGCTCGTGGACCTCCCGATCGTCGTCGGCGTCGACGGCTCCGAGCCGAGCCTGCGAGCGGTGGAATGGGCCGCCGACGAGGCAGCATTGCGCGGGGTCTCGCTCCGGCTGGTGTACGCCTCGCTCTGGGAACGTTACGAGGGCACGTCCCTTGCCGAGGATCTCGGCAAGCCGTCGGAGGAGGTGATGGCCGAGGACATCGTCGAGACCGCCGAGCGGCGTGCCCGTCACCGGCGGCCAGGCGTGAAGGCCACCACCGACCTGCTGCCTGAGGAAGCCGAGTACGGCCTGATCCGGGAGAGCCGCAGTGCTCTCGCCATGGTCCTCGGCTGCCGTGGCCGCAGCGGGGTGACCGAGGCACTGCTCGGTTCGGTGAGCCTCACGGTGGCCGGGCACGCGCACTGTCCTGTGATCGTGCTGCGCGGAAGCCACGACAACACGGTCCGCTCGGAGGCGCGCGGTCGCATCGTCCTGGGTGTGGCGGGGAAGCCGGCCGACTCGGCCGCCCTGCGGTTCGCGGTCGAGGAGGCCCAGCTGCGCGGCGTCACGCTGGAGGCCGTACGGGCCTGGCGCCGGCCCCTGCACGAACCCCGGGCACACCCGTTGATCACCGGAGAGCCGGCCCACTACGAGGAAGCGCTGGCCGCGGAACTGGTCGAGGGGGCGCTGGCGGCCGTCCCGGCCGACCTGCGGGTGCGGCGCCGCACGATCGAGGGCTTCGCCCGGGACGCCCTGCTGGCCGCCTCCCGTGACGCCGACCTGCTTGTCGTCGGCGCCCGACGCCGCCACGGCCACTTCGGACTCCAACTCGGCCGCGTCTCCCACGGGGTGCTCCACCACGCGGCCTGCCCGGTGGCCGTCGTACCGGAAAGCGGCTGAGACACGGCGTTGGAGCCTCCGTCGTTCCCACTGGCCGAGCCCCTTGCTCGAGGGCCTCGGCCAGTCATGCACGCTGGGCGCAGTCGGCCAGGTCGGAGCACAGGTGAGTCGGCGATCGTCAGGATGCCGACGAGGCGTGCCCCGTCGAGCACCACCGCGCGGCGTACCGGGCTCGTCTCCAGGCGCGGCAACAGGTCGAGCACCGACTCGTCGGGTGAGAGGGTGACGATGTCGTCGCGAAGGCGCCTGACGTCGTGGGCCGCCGTGGCGGCACGGACCTGCTGCGGCGTCGCCTCAACGCGCCGCACGGGCAGGGAGTCGGCGACGGTCACCGCCCCGGGACCCTGACCGGTTCCGGGGCCGTGACTCGGCTGACCGGGACACTGCCCAGCAGCCCCCGCGTCTCGGTGCGGCGGGCCTGCGGTCATCGCGGCAAGAACGCTCCAGTGCAGGTCGAAAGCAGCTTTGCCCGCTCGGCGAACGTGCGGGGCGCAGCCCTCAGCCGGTTCCTCAGGATCCGCTCAACCCGTCCTCGGACCCCACTGCGGTCCCAAGAGGTCCCACTCCTGGTCCCAGTCGGCCAGGCGGCGCCGGTCGAGCCATGCCCGTGTGGCAGCGCCCGCTCCGAAGACCGGGGCTGCGACGGCGAGAGCAGCTGCGGCACCGAAGAGACCCGCTTCGACGTGCCCTTCAGCTCGGCCCGTCGGCTTCGAGAGCACGAGGCGGCCCTGGTCGTCCTGCCAGAGGGTCACCCGGGTTCCGGCCCTCAGACCTTCGTCCACCAGTGTGTGCCCCGTACGGGGGGTACCGTCGGGGGCCATCCAGCGCACCGATCCCTGGACGCGGCTGTCCGTCGACCACTCTGTCGTGACGCCGTGCGGCGCACTCGCGAGGAGCACCGCTCGAACGGCGTGCCGGTGGGCGCGCCGTTCCGCGTACTGATCTTCGGCCGCGCCGGCCGTCACCAGTGCCGCGAGGGCACCGCCGACGAGAACGAGGGTCCAGACGATCAGGACGATCCACGCCTCGACGACGTCCTCGTGCCGCCGCAGTGGATTGCGCCGCCACCGCCACAGCCGCTTCGTGGTGCCCATGGCAGAACACCTCCTCGTCCGGGTGACTACCACGACGGTGGCCCCGGCCGGCCCGCGCCCACAGGGGCCGACGGACCTCTTCGACGGCCCGTACGGGCCAAGGTGCCCTGGCAGCCCTGATGGTGGGGGGCACGGCTCCCCACGGAACCCCTTGTGGCCGGGCCCTGCCGGCCGTGCACCAGGGCCGGATGGCCCAAGCGTGGCTCCCGCGCACCTGCGCAGCCTAGGGGTGCGGGGCGTTTCCCGGCACCGTGCCGGAGCCCGGTCCGTGCCCCTGGTCGTACGCGCCGGACCGCTGGTCCCGCAGCAGACCGAAACTGGGTGAGCAGTGCGATGAAGGGCTTCGTGTTCCACGGTCCCGGGCAGGCCTGCTGGCAGGACGTCTCGGACCCCGGCATCAAGGAACCCACCGACGCGATCGTCAAGGTCGACGCGGTGACGATCTGCGGGACCGACCTGCACATCCTCAAGGGCGACGTGCCCGAGGTGCGGCCCGGGACGGTACTCGGCCACGAGGCCGTCGGCGAGATCGTCGAGGTGGGCGGCGACGTGCGCACCGTACGTCCCGGGGACCGGGTGCTGGTCTCGTGCATCACCTCCTGCGGGCGGTGCCGGTTCTGCCGGGAGAGCGCCTACGGCCAGTGCCGCGGCGGCGGAGGCTGGATCCTCGGCCATCTCGTCGACGGCACCCAGGCCGAGTACGTCCGCGTGCCCTACGCCGACCTCTCCGTCCACTCTCTCCCCGCTACCGTACGCAGCGAGGACGCCGTCCTGTTCGCGGACATCTTCCCGACCTCCTACGAGGTCGGCGTCCTCAACGGACACGTACGTCCGGGCGACACCGTCGTCATCGTCGGCGCCGGTCCCATCGGCCTCGCGGCCATCGCCACGGCCCGGATGTTCTCCCCTGAACGGATCATCGCCGTCGACCTGGCCCCGGCCAGGCTGGAGGCCGCGCACCGGCTCGGCGCCGACGCGATCGCGGACGTCCGCGAGGCCCCCGGTCAGCTGGTCGCCGACCTGACGGACGGGCTCGGCGCGGACGTGGCGATCGAGGCGGTCGGCGTGCCGGAGAGCTTCGAACTGTGCACCCGCATGGTCCGGCCCGGAGGCCGCGTCGCCAACGTCGGCGTGCATGGCAAGCCGGCCACGCTGCACCTGGAAGACCTGTGGATCAAGAACGTGACCATCACGACCGGTCTGGTGGACACCTACTCCACACCGACGCTGCTGCGGATGGCCGCCGCCGGCCGGCTGCCCACCGGGCAATTGGTCACGCACACCTTCCCGCTGGACGGTATGGAGGACGCCTACGAGGTCTTCTCCAAGGCGGGCGAGACCGGTGCGCTGAAGGTGGTGCTCGGCGGGGAGCGTCACGCGGAAGTGGCCGTTCCCGCGGCCTGAACGAGAAGGAGCGTGACGGTCATGACCGAACAGACGAGCAAGCGTACGGTGGCGGAGGCGCCGCTGGGTGACCTGGGCCGTCGCCTGGCGGCACACCGAGCCCGACTCGGCCTGACGCGAGGGCAGGTGGCCGCCCGAGCCGGTATGGCCGCCGGCTACCTGGGGTACCTGGAGGAACAACCCGGCGCCGCACCACGCCCTGCCGTGCTGCACCGGCTGGCCCAGGTGCTGGAAACCACGGTCACCGAACTGACCG
This sequence comes from Streptomyces sp. NPDC001851, assembly GCF_040297165.1. Classification (NCBI taxonomy): domain Bacteria; kingdom Bacillati; phylum Actinomycetota; class Actinomycetes; order Kitasatosporales; family Streptomycetaceae; genus Streptomyces; species Streptomyces sp. NPDC001851. Next base: position 5,618 of record NZ_JBEOYR010000023.1, read on the forward strand.
GGGGCGCCGCCGACATGCCGCCCGGGCCCGGCCGGGCCGCGCGTGAACCCCATTTCACCGAGTTGACCGCCTCTGAGTGCCGGACACTGCTGGGGTCGCACGGAGTGGGGCGGCTGGCGGTCACCACCAGTACCGGGCCGGAGATCGTGCCGGTCAACTACAGCGTCGTGGACGAGGTGATCGTCTTCCGGACCGCCCCCGGCACCACACCGGCGCTGGCGGACGGCCACCCGGTGGCCTTCGAGGTCGACCGGATCGACGACGCGTTCAGCCGGGGATGGAGCGTCCTGGTGCGGGGTGTCGCCCGGGCGGTGACGGATCCCGAGCAGCGACGCCGGTACGCCGAGAAGACATACAGCGGACCATGGGCGGGCGGTGACCGTGACCTGTGGCTGCGGATCGAACCCGGCATGGTCACGGGACGCCGGATCACCGTGTGAACCGCAGTCATGCGCCGAAGGTGCGGTCGGTACGAGAACCTCGTTCCTCGTACCGACCGCGCCGTGCACCTGAGGACGCGTCGTACGTCAGTCGGCGGTCCTCTCCGTGTCGGCCACCTCCGTGAACAGGACACCGGTGACCAGCTCGGGCTGGATGCGCACCGCCTGCTCCCCGCCCCCCATCAGCACCCACGGCTCCAACAGCGCACGGACGCGCGCCAGTTCCAGCGGATCGCTCACGACGTGGGCGTACCCGGTGACGACGACACTCCATCCGAGGTGGGTGTCCGGATCGATGGCACCGGACTCGTAGGCGACGACGACGCCCGTGCCGTCGGACCGCTGGGCGTGCGAGACCAGAGCGGTGCCCTCGTGCGTGAGGATGACGATGTCCCCATCGTCCACGACGTGGTTCACCGGGCGGACGGCGGGCAGGGCCTGCCGGGTGAAAGCGATCCTTCCCAGTGACACGCTGCCCAACAACCGCAGCGCCTCGGCGCGGTCGAGATCGATGCGCCGGTGTGCCCGTACCTCACTGCCGGCCATGACGTGTCTTCCTTCCGCTGCCGGTCGGCCCCGTACCGAGGGAGCGACCGCGTGCTCTCGTCATCTGCCGTCCCCCGTATCCACGCCCGCCGGCGCCGCCCGGCCGGCCTCAAGGCGTGCCACCGGAACCCGGTACGGCGAGCAGGAGACGTAGTCCAGGCCGAGGTGTGCGGAAACGTCCGGGCAAAGGTCTTCCGGCTCCTCACCCGTGGCCAGGAAGGTGCGACACGCCTCGGTGGTGACGATGAAGCCCGGCGGCACCGGCAGGCCCAGCCGGGTCATCTCGGCCAGGTTCGCACCCTTCCCGCCGAGCAGGCCGGCGAGGTCGCGGCCGCCGTCCTGGAAGCCGTACACATAGCGGGCCATGACGCCACTCCTCGGCTGTGCGGACTCCGTACCCCCAGCCTGGGCCGGAGCCGTGGGCCGGGACAGGTGCACCCGGCCCCAAGGGGGTGGGCTGACCGGCCCTTCGTGGATTTCCGGGCACGGACCTGCCGCCGAAAGGCACCGTCACCGAGGCGGCCAGGCTGCCTTGCACCAAGACCGGCGGATCTCTCCGGAACCCCCGCGCTTCCACGGGCCGGACCCGCTGTCGCCGTCCCCATCGGCACCGCGGGAGGCGGTGCGCGGTGCGCGGTGCTGGTGGCCCGCGAAGCCGGCCGGCCGGTGTTCACGGAACACGAAGCGGGCATGCTGGGCGGATTCGCCGCCCAGGCCGCCATCGCCATGGAACTGACGGAGCGCCGCAAGGACGCCGAGCAGATCGCGGCGTTCCAGGATCGCGACCGCATCGCCCGGGACCTGCACGACCTGGCCATGCAGTGGCTCTTCGCCACCGGCATGACCCTGCAGAGCGCCGGCCGCTTCATCGAACACCCGGAGGCCGCCGAACGCGTACTGAGGGCCGTGGACGACCTGGACGAGACGAGCCGCATCATCCGCTCCGCCATCTTCGGGCTGCGAACGCGTGCGGGCTCAGCCGACGCCGGTCTGCGCACCCGGGTGGTGCGGCTGGCCGGAGAGGAGGCACGGGTGCTCGGGTTCGCGCCCAGCGTACGCATGGAGGGCCTACTCGGCACGGACGGCCGCGCGAGATCGCCGACCAGGTCATGGCCGTCCTCTCCGAGGCCCTCACCAACGTCGCCCGGCACGCCCACGCCGACCGTGCCCAGGTCGTCCTGACCACCGACAGCCGCGACGTCTCCCTGACGGTCTCGGACAACTCTGTGGGCATCCCGCCCCGCAGCCGGCGCAGCGGCCCGCGCAACATGGCGGAGCGGGCGGAACAGCTGGCCGGGCAGTTCGAGGTGTCCAGCCCGGCGGGGGCGGCGCCCTCCTGCGCCGGCGAGTGCCGATCACTCGTTCACAGGTGGCGTAACGACGGTCGGGGGCCCCGGACGGGCCGTTCGGCCCCTGTCCGAAGAGCGCTCGCCGGCGCAGTCTGAAGGTGTCCTGCTGCGGCACCCGGCCTCCTGGAGGACGCCATGATCGGCAGTCCCCGTGTCGTGAACGACGTGATGACCCGCAAGGTGGTCGCCCTGCGCACGGGGGCCGCTTTCAAGGACATCGTGCGGACCATGCAGGAGTGGGGGGTCAGTGCCCTTCCTGTGCTGGACGACGGCGGACGTGTCGTCGGCGTCGTCTCCGAGGCCGACCTGCTGCTCAAGGAGGAGTACGCCGAGGACGCCGTGGGTGACTTCGGTCCGGGTCCGGACCCCGCCGACGAGGTCAAGGCCGATGCGGTGACCGCCGGCGAGCTGATGACCGCCCCTGCTGTCACCGTGACGCCGGAAGCCCCTCTCGCCCATGCCGCGCGCCTCATGGCCCACGCGAGGGTGAAGCGCCTGCCGGTCGTCCGCCACGACGGCACCCTGCAGGGCATCGTCAGCCGGTCCGACCTCTTGAAGATCTTCCTTCGGGACGACACGGACGTCGCCGAACAGGTACGGCGCGAGGTCGTCACATGGCTCTTCGGCACGCATGCCGACACCGTCCGGATCCGCGTGCGGGACGGTGTCGTCACTCTCACCGGGCGGGTGCACGAGACGGCCCTGGTCCCGATCGCCGCCCGCCTTGCGCGGGCCGTGCCGGGCGTGGTGGACGTGCACTGCGCCCTCACCGGCCCACCACGCCACCCCGATCCAGACCCGGACCTGCCGGACCCGCGGCCGACGACTCCTGTCTGACGGCTGGACCGGGGTCGTCGGCTTCACCCGGCGTGGGAGTCCGCGGCAGTAAGCCGGCAGTCCACGCCCACGACCCCTTCCACACCCCGGGCCAGCCGCGCGGCCAGTTCGATTCCTGAGGCATCTCCGACGCGTCCCGTGAGGGTCACGACGCCGTCGCTGACGATGACGTGCACGGGCTCGACCGGGGCCGGGAAGAGAACGTCGACGACGTCGCGTCGGATCTCGTCCGCCAGGTCGTTGTCGGGACGCAGGAACACCTTCAGCAGATCACCGCGACTGACCACCCCTTCGAGGACGCCCTCGGAATTCACCACGGGCAGACGCTTCACCTGCCGCAACGCCATGATGCGTGCCGCCTCGGCGAGCGTGGCGTCTCCATGGACGGTGACCGCCGGGGCGCTCATCAACTCCTCCGCGGACACCGCCCCGGCCTTGGCCAGGTCGGACAACCGGCGCAGCTGGGTGAACCGGTCCGGGTCGCTGTCCCGGAACTCCTCCTTCGGCAGCAGATCGGCCTCGGAAACCACCCCGATCACCCGCCCGTCGCCCTCCAGCACGGGCAGGGCACCGACCTTCCACTCCGCCATCCGTTCGACGATGTCCTTGAACAGGGCCTTGCGGCCCACCGCGACGACGGCTCGGGTCATCACGTCGCTCACCTGGTGGGGGCTGCTGCCCATCCTGTTCTCCCCAGGCCGTTCGGCCCGACGGAACGGGCGCCCGGTCACCACTGACCACCGCTGCCGTAAGGGGCGTACAGGTCGAGCAGCCGGACCCGGGTGGCGTGCAGCCGTTGGGCGACCACACGTCCCAGCCACACCGCCACGGCCCGTCCGAACGCGGGATCCGCGGCGCACATCGCGCGCACCGCCTCGGCGTCGAACTCCCAGGCCCGCACCGGTGTGGTCGTCTCGGCGCCCAGGTGCCAGAGGTAGGGCGGGAAGTGCCAGGACCAGCCGACGAGTTCGCCGTGCCCGAGCGACTCGACGACAGCCGAGCGGCGGCCGGGCACATGCAGATCGAGAGCGACGGTTCCGGTGCGGACGATCCAGAAGCGGTCGGCGTGCCGGCCCTCCTCGAACAGGCGGGTCCCGGCCTCGAAGGAGACCTCGCGGGCGAGCCGCATCAGCCGTTCGTGGTGCACGGGCTCCAGCCCCGTGCTCCTGGTGGTTGCGGAGGTCATCGCACCGGCTCCCTTCACGAGCTGTCGATCCCAGCGTGCGCGCGCCCGTAAGCCGCCACCAGGGGTCGCCCGGCCCCCCGTTCTGAGCCTTTCGGCTCATGTCGCGAGGAATGGCTGTCCGCGGGGCCGACCGGCCCCATGGCCCGATGAGACGAAACGCCCGTCCACCTCGGTGGCCGTCCTCCTGTACCACGGTCGCGGCCCCGTCAGCGAAGCCGGCGCAGGTACGGGTCGTGCGGCCGGCGCGGGACCGGTCGTACGCGGGCGTCGAGGACGGCGGCACCGCGTCGGCCGGCCAGGGGTGAGGTCGGCCTCCGCCAGTTGGGGGAGGTCCGTGGCCATCCAGAGAGGCGGTGCAGGAGCGCGATGCCGACGCCACCGGACTGCACGGCGACCCCGGCGCTTCCCGCCCCGGGGTGCCGGGCCGCGAAGGTGGCGTCCAGGTGGACGTCTTCCTCGGTGTTCGCCAGACCCAGACAGTTGGGGCCGACGAGCCGCATGCCGTGGCGTCGGCAGATGTCCATCAGCGCGCTGCTCTGCTCTGTGTCCAGCCCCGCGGACACCACGAGCACGGCGCGTACGCCCGCCTTTCCGCACTCTTCGGCCACCGCGGGGACGGACACGGCAGGTACGGCGATCACCGCCAGGTCCGGCACCTGCGGAAGGTCGGCGACGGATCGCCGGGCAGCACCCGCGATCGCGGCGGCCTCCGGGTGCACGGTGAACAGCCGCCCGGCGTAGGAACCGTTGTGAATGTTGCGCAAGATCGCACGGCCGACTGGACCCGGGCCTGCGTCCCGCGCCTACCACGGCCACCGTCCGGGGGCACAGCAGCGGCCGCAGGCTCGTGACGTCGGCGACCCTGCCCCGTGCCTCGACCGCGGTCAGATACGTCTCGTCCTCGGTGAGCTCGACCGCGCAATGCACCTCCGGACCCTCGAAGTGGCGGGTGACGCGCAATCCGAGGTCGTGGAACACCTTCAGCACGTCGTGGTTCTCGGCCAGGGCGTCGGCGCTGAAGGCGGTGACGCCCGCCGTACGCGCGGCGTCCGCGAGGTGTTCCAGCAGGAGGCTGGCCGCACCGCGGTGCTGCCAGTCGTCGGCCACGGCCACCGCGATCTCCGCCGTGCTGCCGTCCGGCAGGACCTCGTACTCGGCCAGTCCCACGAGCCGCCCGCCGCGCTCGGCGGCCAGCGCGCGGTATCCCGGGCGTACGCCTGCGGCCCCCCGCTCGGCGGCCTGCCGGACAGAGGAACGGCTGCGGGAGAAGAACCGGAGTCGCAGGTTCTGCGGTGACATCTCCTCGTACAGCCGCTGAACCCGTTCTCGGTCTGCCGGACCCGCCCGCCGGATGCGGACAGCGGTTCCATCGGACAGCAGGGCATGCACCGGGGCTTCCTGGAGGCCGGTCATCACGAACTCTCCCTCCGGACGACTCTCTCCTCAGCGTCCAGCGGCGTGGCCCGGCGGCAAAGGGGCTGACGGGCACCCCGGGGGGCCGAGTGGCCCTGACGTACTGGACGCTCGACGGTGAGAGTGGAGAGCAGACACTGCGAAACAGACAGGCTCCGGTCCGTGTGCTCCCGGGCCGTTCAGGAGGTGGCTCACCGTGATGTTCTGGTACGGCCATGGTGTCGGTGGATGGGGCTGGCTCGCCATGTCCGTGGGCATGCTCCTCTTCTGGATCTTGATCATCGCCCTTGGTGTTCTCCTGTATCGCTCCCTGGCCAGGCCGGGGGAGGGCAGCGACCGTGCCGGCAGCGGGCAGCCGGGGACCTCCCCCGAGCAGCTCCTCGCCGAACGCTTCGCCCGTGGGGAGATCGACGAGGACGAATACCGGCGACGGCTGACCGTCCTGCGGGAAGGCAGTCGGGACGGCCCTGGCCCCGGTCGGCGTTGAGCAGGAGCGGACTGCCCTGATAAAGGAGGCGGACTTCGCAGGTGGACCCGGCGAGTCAAGCGCGGAAGCACGGGCTGAGGGGTGCGGCGGTGATGTTGTCGATGATGGCGGATCTTGGCGCTGGTCGCGGTAGCGCTGACGAAGCTGACGAAGACGAGCGTGGTGGACGTTCCGGTGGCCGAGAAGCACTGCCGGCTCTGCACTCGATCGGACGACTCGCTCTGCCGGATGGTCCGAACGGCCCTGTCGGGTACCCGGTGCCCCGGTGGAAGGTGGGTCATACAGCGGCCGCCACGCACGACCCCGTGAAGGCTGCCCCGGCAGGGAAGGAATCCCGATGGCCCTCGACACGCAGCAGGCGTCCGCTCAGCTGGACGAGGAAGAGCTGAGGTCGCTCGACGCCCACTGGCGCGCCGCGAACTACCTGGCCGCCGGCCAGATCTACCTCATGGACAACCCGCTGCTGACCGAGCCCCTGCGGCCCGAGCACGTCAAGCCACGGCTCCTGGGGCACTGGGGCACCTCCCCGGGCCTGAACCTGGTGTACACCCACCTCAATCGCGTCATCGCGGCCCGCGGCCTGGACGCCCTGTGCATCTGGGGCCCTGGCCATGGCGGCCCGGCCGTGCTCGCCAACTCCTGGCTGGAGGGGTCGTACACCGAGACGTACCCGGACGTCACCCGGGACGCGGACGGCATGGCCCGCCTGTTCAAGCAGTTCTCCTTCCCCGGCGGCGTGCCCAGCCACGTCGCGCCCGAGACGCCGGGCTCGATCCACGAGGGCGGCGAACTCGGCTACTCCCTTTCCCACGCCTACGGTGCCGCCTTCGACAACCCCGGCTTGCTCGTCGCCTGCGTGATCGGCGACGGCGAGGCGGAGACGGGGCCACTGGCCGCTTCCTGGCACTCGAACAAGTTCCTCGACCCGGTCGGCGACGGCGCCGTCCTGCCGGTCCTGCACCTGAACGGCTACAAGATCGCCAACCCGACCGTCCTCGCGCGGCTCCCCGAAGCCGAACTGGACGAGCTGCTGCGCGGCTACGGCCACGAGCCCCTCCACGTCACCGGCGACGAACCGGCCGTCGTGCACCGGGCGATGGCGCAGGCGATGGACACCGCTGTCGACCGGATCACCGCGTTCCAGCGGGCTGCCCGCGATGACGGGGTGACCGACCGTCCCCGCTGGCCGGTGATCGTGCTGCGCACCCCGAAGGGCTGGACCGGTCCCGCCGAGGTCGACGGACTGCCGGTGGAGGGCACCTGGCGGGCCCATCAGGTGCCGCTGGCCGCGGTCCGGGACAACCCCGAGCACCTGCGGCAACTGGAGCAGTGGCTGCGCTCCTACCGGCCGGCGGAACTCTTCGACGAGCACGGCGCACCGCGCCCGGACGTCCTGGCGTGCATCCCGCGAGGCGCTCGTCGGCTCGGCGCCACCCCGCATGCCAACGGTGGCCTCCTGCTGCGGGAACTGCCGCTGCCGCCACTGGACAAGCACGCTGTCGAGGTCGACAAGCCCGGCGCCACCCTGCACGAACCGACCCGCGTCCTCGGCGACATGCTCCAGGACGCCATGGCCGCCACCGCCGGCCGGCGTGACTTCCGTCTCGTCGGGCCCGACGAGACCGCCTCCAACCGGCTCCAGGCCGTCTACGCGGCCAGCGGCAAGGCCTGGCAGGCGAACACCCTCGACGTGGACGAACACCTCGACCCGCACGGCCGGGTCATGGAGATCCTCTCCGAACACACCTGCCAGGGCTGGCTGGAGGGCTACCTGCTCACCGGCCGGCACGGGCTGTTCTCCTGCTACGAGGCGTTCGTCCACATCGTCGACTCCATGGTCAACCAGCACATCAAATGGCTGCGTACCACCCGCCGCCTGTCCTGGCGCGCCCCCATCGCCTCCCTCAACTACCTGCTGACCTCGCACGTGTGGCGCCAGGACCACAACGGCTTCTCCCACCAGGATCCCGGCTTCGTCGACCACATCCTCAACAAGAGCCCCGAAGCCGTGCGGGTCTACTTCCCGCCGGACGCCAACACCCTGCTGTCCGTCGCCGACCACGTCCTGCGCAGCCGGGACTACGTCAACGTCGTCGTGGCCGGCAAGCAGCCCTGCTTCGACTGGCTGGCGATGGAGGAGGCGAAGGTCCACTGCGCCCGCGGCGCCGGCATCTGGGAGTGGGCCGGCACCGAGGACGGCACCCGGGAGCCGGACGTGGTGCTCGCCTGCGCGGGTGACGTACCCACCCAGGAGGTCCTCGCCGCGGCCCAGTTGCTCCGCCGTCACCTGCCCGACCTGGCCGTGCGCGTCGTCAACGTCGTCGACATCGCCCGGCTGCTGCCGAGCGAGGAGCACCCGCACGGCATGAGCGACTTCGCGTACGACGGCCTGTTCACCAGGGACAAACCGGTGATCTTCGCCTACCACGGCTACCCGTGGCTCATCCACCGCCTGGCCTACCGCCGCACGGGTCACAAGAACCTTCATGTGCGCGGTTACAAGGAGATCGGCACCACGACCACCCCGTTCGACATGGTCGTCCGCAACGACCTCGACCGCTACCGCCTCGTCATGGACGCCATCGACCGCGTCCCCGGCCTCGCGGTCCGCGCGGCGGCCGTCCGCCAGCAGATGGAGGACGCCCGGCAGCGCCACCACGTCTGGATCCGTGAGCACGGCATGGATCTGCCGGAAGTGGCGGACTGGACCTGGGACGGTTGAACAAACGTACGGCGCGTGGCTCGCTGAGCTGTTGTCCTGACCGGCCGATGCAGAGACCTGTTGGCGGCCGCTTCCTGCACTTGACCGGTTTGCGCTCATGCTGGCGGGGGGGGGATCCTCAGCCTTCGATGTGGTAGCGACTATGGCGCCCGCGGCTTGCCGCCGGCAGATCCTTGCGAGTCCGGGTGGACTGGCGGACATCCGTGTGTCGATCAGAGCGAATGTGCTATGTGGCGGGCGATCTCGTCGCTGGTCTGGTGGATCAAGTGGCACCGGGCCGAGCGTCGCTATGTGGTGAACCGATCTTGCGCTCTGTGCGCAGGGGCAATGCGCGCCGTGCGAGATGGATGACTACCCTTTCGAGTGAATGATCCCTTGGTGATCTGGGCAGGTACTGATCGCCGAGCGGTGCCTCATGCGTGTGGCGGTGCCGTGGGTACTGAGGGCGCCGTGAGCTGGGAGCCGTCGGCGTGTACCAATGTGCCAAGAAGGCTCGGTGGCCGACGCAGGGCGATGCCGTCGCTGGTTGGCAAAAGACCAGGTCAGCGGCAATAAGAGGGGACAACCAATGGCTGTGGTCACACCTGCGGACATGGGAGACCCCGGGCTGTACACACCGCACTCCGTGACCTGGCAGATGCACGGCGACCCCATGATGTGGGTCGCCGGTGTCCGCGCGCTCTACCTCCAGGCCCTGCATCCGCGCGCCGTACGTGGCGTCCTGCAGAACTCCGACTTCAGGCGCGACGCCTGGGGCCGGCTGATGCGCACCGCGGACTTCGTCGGCACGACGACGTACGGCACCACGGAGGCCGCCGAGCGGGCCGGCGCGCGCGTGCGGAAGATCCACGGCATGCTGACCGCCACCGACCCGGACACCGGCGAACGCTACGGCGTCGACGAGCCCGAGCTGCTGCTGTGGGTGCACTGCGCGGAGATCGACTCCTATCTGCACGTGCTGCGCCGCTCCGGATTCCCGCTCACCGACGCCCAGGCCGACCGGTACATAGCCGAACACCGGGTCAGCGCACGCCTGGTGGGCCTGGACCCGGAGACCGTACCGGCGAGCCGGGCCGAACTCGCCGCGTACTTCGACGAGGTGCGGCCGCAGCTGGCGGCGGGACCCGAGGCACGCCAGGTGGACGACTTCCTGCTCCGCCCGCCGACGCATCCCCTCCTCGTCCCGGCGCGCGAGGTGCTGTGGCGGCGTGTGGCGCACTTGGCGTACGCCGCTCTGCCGCCGTACGCCCATGAGCTGTACGGCAGACCGGCCCCCGCGCCGGCCGCCGTCACCCGTCGGCTGCGGGCGACCGGTGCGCTGCTGCGCCGCGTTCCGGCACGTGTGCGCTGGCAACTGCCCCCCAAACACATCCTGCGGGCCATGGCGAGGCTCGGTCCGCAGGCGCGTCCGGCACCGTACAAAGTCGGACGATAGGCCGCCATACTGGACGGGGGTGTGGCGCGGACCGGGACGGCGTGGTGGGACGCGGTTCTGGGCCGGCCTCCCGGTGCGGCGGGGCGGACGGCGACGGGGGCGGCGGATCGCTATGGGGGAGAACAGGCTGGTCCAGGGCCGGTACCGGCTGCTCGACCTGATCGGGCGGGGCGGGATGGGCGAGGTGTGGCGGGCCCGGGACGAGTCCCTCGGCCGGCAGGTCGCGGTGAAGTGCCTCAAGCCGCTCGGCCCCTACCCCGATCCGTCCCTCACCCGCGCCCTGCGGGAGCGCTTCCGCCGCGAGGCTCGGGTGGCCGCCGCCCTCTCGCACCGCGGGGTGACCGTCGTCCACGACTTCGGCGAGTTCGATGGGGTCCCGTACCTGGTGATGGAGCTGCTGGAGGGCCGGGACCTGAGCCGGCTGCTGGAGGACAACAAGGGCCATCCGCTGCCCGTGGACGACGTGACGGACATCGCCGTCCAGGTCGCCGCCGCCCTCGCCTACACCCATGAACACGGCGTCGTGCACCGGGACCTGAAGCCGGCCAACATCGTGCGGCTGGCCGACGGCACCGTGAAGATCTGCGACTTCGGCATCGCCCGCCTCGGGCACGACATCGGCTTCACCGCCCGGCTCACCGGCACCGGCGTCGCCCTGGGCACCCCGCACTACATGTCACCGGAGCAGATCGGCGGCGATCAGGTCGACCGGCGCAGCGACCTGTACTCGCTGGGCTGCGTGCTGTACGAGATCGCCACCGGCGCACCGCCGTTCGACCTGGAGGACGCCTGGGCGATCCTCATCGGCCACCGCGACACCCCGCCCCGCCCCCCACGCGACCTACGCCCCGAGCTGCCGGTCGACCTGGAGCAGATCATCCTCGACCTCCTGGCCAAACGGCCGGAGGAACGGCCGCCGGACGCCGGGGAGCTGGTCCGCCGCATCCTGGGCGCACACACAACGGCCCCCGAGGCTCCCGCCGTTCAGGACCCCGGCAGGAGAGACGGAACCCGTCTGCCGTCCTGGACCCGGGGCATGACCACCGGCCACAAGGCACTCGGCGCCGGCTTCGGCGCACTTCCGCCGGACTCGGGCGCGGCCCTGTCGGCCCGCTGGGCCGCAGCGCCCCGAAGGGACGCGGGGCTGTATCCGACGGGCGACTACCGGCGCGTGGGCGCGCCCAGCGGCGACGGCCCCGCGGACGCGCGACGCCCCCTGCCGGCACTGCCGGCGGCGCGCACGGCGCTTCCCGCGGAGCGCACCGCCCCCCACGTCCTCCTGCGCGCCGGCCGGGTCGCCGAGGCGCTCGCCGCCTACACGGACCTCGCGCAGGCCAGAGCGCGTGCGCTCGGCGGCGACCATCCCGACACGCTCGCCGCCTGCCAGGAGACGGCCTATGCGCTGGGACGGCTGGGCCGCCACTTCGAGGCCCACCAGGTGTACACGGAGGTGCTGGCCGCCCGGGTGCGCGTCATGGGCCCCGACCACCCCGACACCCTGCGCTGCCGCCACAACCTCGCCTGCACCCTCGGCCGGCTCGGCCGCCTGGACGACGCCTGCCGGACGGCCCTGGAGGTGGCCGCCGCCCGGGCCCGGGTGCTCGGCCCCGACCACCCGGACACCCTGGTCTCGCGCTGCGAAGTCGCCTACGCGGCAGGCCAGTCGGGCCGCTGGGAGGAGGCGTTGCGCATCTACCGCGAGGTCGCCGAGGCCAGAGCACGCGTCCTCGGCGCCGACCACCCCGACACGCTCGCCGCCCGCTACGAGACCGCCCTCAGCCTCGGCCGCATGGGGCGCAGCGCGGACGCCCTGCGCATGTACCGGGCGCTGGTCGGGGACCGCACCCGCGTCCAGGGCTCCACCCACCCCGAGACCCTGCGCGCCCGGCACGGCCTCGGGGTCAACCTCGGCCGCCTCGGGCGCTGGGAGGACGCCCTGACCGAGGCCCGGGACGTATGCCTGCTCCGTGAGCAGACCCTGGGGCCCGCGCACCCCGACACGCTCGTCAGCCGCCGTGAGGTCGCGGTCGCCCTGGGCTGGCTGGGTCGCTGGGCGGAAGCCCTCACCGAGTACCGGCGGATCACCGCGACCCGCGAGCAGCTCCTCGGCCCCGACCACCCCGACACCCTCGCCGGCCGCAACGAAGAGGCGCACTGCCTGGAACGCCTGGGCCGCGGCGTCGAAGCGGGGGAGCTGTACCGGAGGATCGCCGTACTGAGCCGGCAGCGGGCTTCCGGCGGACGATGACAGCGGAGCGCCCCGGCGGTCGATCGCGGCACGTGCTCTCGCCGACAAGGATCACCCCGTGCTACCAAGAACCATGTCTGCCAACGAGGGAACCCGCGCGTACGACGCCGTCATCGTCGGCGGCGGCCACAACGGCCTGGTCGCCGCCGCCTACCTGGCCCGCGCCGGCCGCTCGGTGCTGGTGCTGGAACGGCTCGACCACACCGGCGGCGCCGCCGTCTCCACCCGCCCCTTCGCCGGTGTCGACGCCCGGCTGTCGCGCTACTCGTACCTGGTCAGCCTGCTGCCGCGGAAGATCGTGCGCGACCTCGCACTGGACTTCCGGGTCCGCTCCCGCACGATCTCGTCCTACACCCCGGCGGAGCGGGACGGCCGGCCCACCGGACTCCTCGTCGGCGGCGGCGAGCCGCGCACCAGGGAGGCCTTCGCCCGGCTGACCGGCGGCGACCGCGAGTACACGGCATGGCAGCGCTTCTACGGCATGACCGCGCGCGTCGCCGAGCGCGTCTTCCCGACCCTCACCGAGCCCCTGCCCGCCCGCGAGGAGCTGCGCCGCCGCATCGACGACGAGACCGCCTGGCGCACCCTGTTCGAGGAGCCGATCGGCGTGGCCGTCGAGGAGAACTTCGCGGACGACCTCGTCCGCGGAGTCGTCCTCACCGACGCCCTCATCGGCACCTTCGCCGACGCCCACGATCCCTCCCTCGTCCAGAACCGCTGCTTCCTCTACCACGTCATCGGCGGCGGCACCGGTGCCTGGGACGTGCCCGTCGGCGGCATGGGCGCCCTCACCGACGCCCTGGCCGCCGCCGCCCGCGCGGCGGGCGCGGTCATCGCGACCGGGCACGAGGCGGTCCGGATCACCACCGACGGCGAAAGGGCCGAGGTCACCTACCGCACGGCCGACGGCGAGGGCGTCGCCGCCGCCCGGCACGTCCTCGTCAACGCCTCTCCGCAGGACCTGGCCACGCTCACCGGTGACACCGCGCCCGAACCCGCCGAGGGCGCCCAGCTCAAGGTCAACATGCTGCTCACCCGGCTGCCCAGGCTGCGCGACCCGGCCGTCGACCCGCGCGAGGCCTTCGCCGGCACCTTCCACATCGCCGAGGGCTACCGGCAGCTGGCCACCGCCCACGCCCAGGCCGCCGCCGGTGCACTCCCCGCCGTCCCGCCCTCGGAGATCTACTGCCACTCCCTGACCGACCCCACCATCCTCGGCCCCGACCTCGCCGCGCGCGGCTACCAGACCCTCACCCTGTTCGGCCTGCACACCCCGGCCCGGCTCTTCGACCGGGACAACGACGCCGTACGCGAGGAGCTGCTGAAGTCCACCCTCGCCCAGCTCGACGCCCACCTCGCCGAACCCCTCGCCGACTGCCTGGCCACCGACGCCGACGGCCGCCCCTGCATCGAGGCGAAGACCCCGCTCGACCTCGAACGGGACCTGCGGCTGCCCGGCGGCAACATCTTCCACCGCGCCCTGTCCTGGCCCTACGCCCAGGAGGAGACGGGCCGTTGGGGAGTGGAGACCCGGCACCCGAACGTGCTGCTGTGCGGCGCGGGCGCGGTGCGCGGGGGAGGGGTGAGCGGCGTACCGGGACACAACGCGGCGATGGCCGTGCTGGAGGCAACGCCGTAACACCACCGGTGGCAAAAGAATCTGACGCTCAGTCAGGAAAGCCCTTCCGTCGTCCGGCCGGCTGCGGCATCCTGCGCCCATGCAGACGGAGCTGAGCAGGACACTGGGAGTCGAGCACGCCGTCTTCGGCTTCACGCCGTTCCCCGCCGTCGCCGCGGCCATCAGCCGGGCCGGCGGCTTCGGCGTGCTCGGCGCGGTCCGCTACACCGCCCCCGGCGACCTCAAACGCGACCTCGACTGGCTCGACGCACACACCGGCGGCCGGCCCTACGGCCTGGACGTCGTCATGCCCGCGAAGAAGGTCGAGGGCGTGACCGAGGAGGATGTCGAGGCCATGATCCCCGAGGGGCACCGGCAGTTCGTGCGCGAGACCCTCGCCAGGTACGGCGTCCCGGAGCTGGCCGAGGGGGAGGCGTCCGGGTGGCGCATCACCGGCTGGATGGAGCAGGTCGCCCGCACCCAGCTCGACGTCGCCTTCGACTACCCGATCAAGCTGCTCGCCAACGCCCTCGGCTCCCCGCCCGCCGATGTCGTCGCCCGCGCCCACGACCGGGACGTGCTGGTCGCCGCGCTCGCGGGCAGCGCCCGGCACGCCCGCAAGCACCGGGAGGCGGGCATCGACATCGTCGTCGCCCAGGGCTACGAGGCCGGCGGCCACACCGGCGAGATCGCCACCATGGTGCTCACACCCGAGATCGTGGACGCCGTCGACCCGCTGCCCGTTCTGGCCGCCGGCGGCATCGGCAGCGGGCAACAGGTGGCTGCCGCGCTCACACTCGGCGCGCAGGGTGTGTGGCTGGGCTCCATATGGCTCACCACCACAGAAGCG
This sequence comes from Streptomyces sp. NPDC001851, assembly GCF_040297165.1. Lineage (NCBI taxonomy): Bacteria > Bacillati > Actinomycetota > Actinomycetes > Kitasatosporales > Streptomycetaceae > Streptomyces > Streptomyces sp. NPDC001851. The sequence goes on from NZ_JBEOYR010000023.1 coordinate 20,749, forward strand.
GACCTGCACTCACCCGCCCTGACCCGCAAGCTCCTCACCGCCGGCTCCGGCGACACGGTCCGCTCCCGTGCCCTGACCGGCAAGCCCGCACGCCAGCTGCGTACCGAGTGGACCGACGCCTGGGACGACCCGGCCGGACCCGGCACCCTGCCCATGCCGCTGCAGGGCCTGCTGGTCGCCGAGGCGGTCTCCCGCATCCAGAAGTACGAGGCCGAACCGCTGCTCGGCACCCCGGTCGGCCAGATCGTCGGCCGGATGAGCAGCGAACGCAGCGTCCAGGCCGTCTTCGACGACCTCACCCGCGGCTTCGAGAAGGCCGTGGACCGCATCAACCGCATCGCCGGAAGGAGCGGCACGTGACCAGCACGCCCCCCGCCGGATTCTGGGCCCAGGCCACGGGCGACCCGGACCGCACGGTACTCATCGCCCCGGACGGCGAGGAGTGGACGGCCAAGCGCCTGCACTCCGCCGCCAACCGGCTCGTCCACGGCCTGCGCGCGGCCGGCCTGGAGCGCGGTGACGCCTTCGCCGTCGTCCTGCCCAACGGCGTCGAGTTCCTCACCGCCTACCTGGCCGCCACCCAGGCCGGCCTCTATCTGGTCCCGGTCAACCACCACCTGGTCGGCCCCGAGATCGCCTGGATCGTCGCCGACTCCGGCGCCAAGGTGCTCATCGCCCACGAGCGGTTCGGCGACGCGGCGCGCCGGGCCGCCGACGAGGCCGGTCTCCCGGGCACACACCGGTACGCGGTCGGCGCGGTCGAGGGCTTCCGGCCGTACCCCCGACTACTGGACGGACAACCGGAGTCCGCGCCCGACGGCCGGGAACTCGGCTGGGTCATGAACTACACCTCCGGTACGACCGGACGCCCGCGCGGCATCCGCCGCCCGCTGCCCGGCAGGGCACCCGAGGAGGCCTACCTGGGCGGCTTCCTCGGCATCTTCGGCATCAAGCCGTTCGACGACAACGTCCACCTGGTCTGCTCACCGCTCTACCACACAGCGGTCCTGCAGTTCGCGGGCGCGTCCCTGCACATAGGCCACCGGCTGGTCCTGATGGACAAGTGGACCCCGGAGGAGATGCTCCGCCTGATCGACACCCACCGGTGCACCCACACCCATATGGTCCCGACCCAGTTCCACCGCCTGCTCGCCCTCCCGGACGAGGTGAAGGCCCGCTACGACGTCTCGTCCATGCGGCACGCCATCCACGGTGCCGCCCCCTGCCCTGACCACGTCAAGCGAGCCATGATCGACTGGTGGGGCCACTGCGTGGAGGAGTACTACGCGGCCAGCGAGGGCGGCGGCGCCTTCGCCACCGCCGAGGACTGGCTGAAGAAGCCCGGCACCGTCGGCAGGGCCTGGCCCATCAGCGAACTCGCGGTCTTCGACGACGACGGCAACCGGCTCCCGCCGGGACAACTGGGCACCGTCTACATGAAGATGAGCACCGGCGGCTTCTCCTACCACAAGGACGAGGCCAAGACCCGCAAGAACCGCATCGGCGACTTCTTCACCGTCGGCGATCTCGGCTACCTGGACGAGGACGGCTACCTCTTCCTGCGCGACCGCAAGATCGACATGATCATTTCCGGCGGGGTCAACATCTACCCGGCCGAGATCGAGTCCGTGCTGCTCTCCCACCCGGCCGTCGCCGACGCCGCCGCCTTCGGCATCCCGCACGACGACTGGGGGGAGGAGGTCAAGGCGGTCGTCGAACCGGCCCCCGGGCACGACCCCGGCCCGGACCTGGCCGCGTCCCTCCTCGGCCACTGCGCCGAGCGGCTCGCCGGCTACAAGCGGCCCAAGAGCGTCGACTTCATCGCGGAGATGCCCCGCGATCCGAACGGCAAGCTGTACAAGCGGCGGTTGCGGGACCCGTACTGGCAGGGGCGTACGCGGGCGGTGTGACCGCGCCCCGGAGCGAAGCCGGGACGCACGGCCTCAAGGGCGGTGGTGCGGACCGCCCTCCAGGAACCCGGCGAGACCGGCGGCGTCGGTGCCGGCCTTGCGGTAGACGCTGGAGAGCAGCTGCCGCACGCCCTGCTCGGTCAGGCGCAGTTCCTTGGCGATCACCGACACCGGATGCCCCTGGACGCTCAGTTCGGCCGTACGGCGTTCCTGGCCGGTCAGCGTGTCCACTTGGACGTAGCGCAGCGGCAGCGGGCGCAGTCCGGCTGCCGAGAGCTCTGCCCTGGCCCGGGCGGCGAGTCCCTCGGCTCCGCAGTGGACGGCTCCCTCCAGGCCCTGGTAGAGCCGGTCGGCGGCCTCCTGCAGCCGCCCGTTGCGGGACAGCGTGGCGCCGTGGCCGATCTGGGCGCGGGCGAGTTCGTAGGCGGCGGGCGACTGCTCCAGGTGGTCGACGGCCTGCGCGTACAGGTCGAGTGCTGCGGTCCCGCCGGTCACCTCGGCAAGGGTGTGCAGGGCCTGGCCGACGATGGAGGCGGCGCCGAAGTGCCGGGCACGGCGGACGGCGTCCCGGGCGTGGGCGATCGCCGCGTCCGGGTCGGTGGGGGCGAGCGCGGTCGCGAGCCGCAGCTGCCACGGGCACCATGCCGGGTTGCGCCAGGCCCGTCCGTCCAGCCAGTTCCCGACCGCGGACAGCAGCCTGGCCGCTTCCGCGTGCCGTTCCTCCGCCAGGAGCAGCTCCGCGTACACGGTGCGCGGGTCCGGATAGATGACGGCGTTCGGTGTCATCTCAGCGAAGTGGTGGTCGTCGGCGAGTGCGCGAGCCTCGGCGACGCGCCCACGGGCCAGCAGCGTCTGGATCAGGACGCTGACGCCGTACCACTGGGCGGCCACGACCCCTTCCACCTTCCCGGCGATGCGCAGGCCTTCGCGGACCAGTTCCTCGGCCTCCGCCAGGCAACCGCGGTGGTAGCGCACATAGCCGGCGATGGTCTGGCCGAAGGCCAGGTGCGAGCCGTGCCAGCCCTTGCCCACGCACTCGGCGATCCCCTTCTCGAACAGCTCCTCGGCCCGCCGCGGCTGGTCGGCGTACATGAACACCAAGGCGACGGAAAGGGGTACCTCGAAGCCCCGGTTCTCGTCGGTCCAGCTCATGCCGCCACGCAGCGACTTCTCGGCGTACGCGAGGGCGGTCCGGCGCGGTTCGCCGCGCAGGACGGCATCCCAGGCCCGCAGTCCCAGGATGTAACGCTCCTCCAGTCTGCGACCGGGCAGCTGCTCGGCCAGGCGCGAAAGCGTCCGGGAGCGGGCGGGTGAGTCGGGATCGTCGGCGCGCATCGTGCTCCAGACGAACTGATCGGCCTGCATCCGCAGTTTGACGCGCGGATTCGTGGCCTGCCGTGCCTCCTCGGCGGCCACGGTGACGGCCTCGGCCATCCGGTCGGTGTGGGCCAGCGCCGTCGTCAGCCGATAGACGATGGAGGCGCGCAGATCAGGGTCGACGTCGGGCTCCGCCAGCGCCTGGCGAAGATGCCGCACCGTGGCCGTGGGCTCGATCAGGAACGTGGCGCACGCGAGTTCGTGCAGAACCGCGGCACGGTCCTCGGGAAGGGGCGGCTCCTGCAGCGCGCGGTTCAGCAGGCGCCGGGCGGCCTCGGTGGCCCCGGCGCGAAGGTACTCGCGAGCGGCCTCGCGTAGACATGCCACCGTCTCGGTGCTGCCCTCACAGGGCACCTCCAGCAGATGCCGTGCGGCGGCGGTGGGGCCGTATCCCGCGGCCAGCACGGCCTCCGCGGCCGCGTTGTGCAGACCGGCCCGGAAGCCGGTCCGGATGGACCGGTAGATCGTCGTGGCGATCAGCGGGTGCACGAATTCCAGCTCCCCCTCGGGCCCCTGGCCGTCGGTGAGGATCCGGGCCGCGCGCAGCTTCTGGGCCGCCTCGGCGGCGGCCTCCTCGCCGAGCACCGCGATGGTCGCGGCGAGCTGCGGTGAGAAGGGCGAACCCAGTACGGCAGCGGTGTGCGCGAAGCGGACGGTTGCGGTGTCGAGCCGTTCCAGACGCTCGATCAGGCCCGGGCCCTTGATCGCCGCGGCGAGTTCGCGCATCGCGGGCAGGTCGTCCGCGGTGCCGCTCAGCTTCCGCTTGCCGAGCCCGATGGCGAGCTCCACCGTTTCGAAGGGGCTCCCGCCGGTGGCCGACCAGCATTCCTTGCAGAAGACGTCCTCGGCCGCCTCACCGACCTCGGTCCTGATGATCTGCGCCACGCCGTCGGCGGTGAGGTGTGCCAGGTCGTGGGGGCGGTCCCCGTGATGTCCGACGAGAGTGCGGAGTTCACCCGCGTCGGACGGCAGCTCGTCGGGCCGGTAGGCGATCACGATCAGCAGGGGAAGGTCGTCGACGCGTGACGCGAAGGAGTCGAGCCAGCTGAGGGATTCGGCGTCCGCCCAGTGCAGGTCGTCCAGGAGCAGCACCACGGGCGCCTTCTTCATGATGAGGCGCGTCATGACCCAGTCGAGGCCTTCGCGGACCCCGGTCGGGTCCGGTGCCGGGGCAGGGCCCCTCGCCTCGAGACCGAGCACGCCGGCCATCACGTCGTACCAGCTCCCGAGGAGGGCGCGGAGCTCCGCCCCCTCCATCCTGGCCAGCCAGGGCTGCACCAACTGGCGCACCACGCGGAACGCCGATCGCTGTTCCGTCTCCGCGCCTCTGCCCGACAGCACGGTGAATCCGGATGCCGCGGCCCGCTCACGTGCCTGCGTGATGAGAGCCGTCTTGCCCAGTCCGGCCGGTCCGCTGAAGGCGAGCAGTCCCCTGTGCCTCGCCCGCGGCACGCCGTCGGTCGTGCGTCGCAGTTCCTTGAACGCGGTGTCGAGCGCCTGAAGTTCCCGTCGGCGCTCGATCAACGTCCGCTGCTCGGTGACCGGGTGCCGCGGCTCCATCGCCATGTGCCGTACCGCCTTCTGTCATTCGGCTCAGGACAGCCGAGAGTACGCCTCGCCGAGGTGTGACAGACCGGATTGGGCACCATCGGGTGAATCATGAACTACAGGTGGGAGAATGCCCGTCCGCCGGGTATCAGGCACGGATGGGCAGCTCCCGGTGATGCTGTGGCAGGAGCACGCCAGGACGGTCTACGGTACGGCGGGCACCGACGTCACATCCGCGTAGCGCGGCACGGTGCGGGACCAGTCGTAGCACCCGCGGATCCAGCCGATCATGCACTCCACATAGCCGACGCCCGCGGGGCTCAACTCCGGTTTGATCCCGTCATAGAGCCTCTGGAACTCCTCGATCGTGCTGTTGATCTCCTCGATGGCCAGGAGCACGGCGGTCTGCAGAGAGCACCGGTGCTCGCGCCGGCGGGCCAGGGCCAGGTTGATCATTTCGCCCGCGCGCTGTTCCTTCACCGCGGAGAACAGGTCGGCTGTCCACACCGCCGCGTCGGCCGACAGCCGGTTCAGTCGCCGCACCACGGGATGGTGGACCTCCGCGGCGGTCGGTGCGTGGGGCTGGGCGGCCTCGTACAGCGGGTAGAACGGCTCGACGCCCGCGGTCAGCGACCGTATGGAGGTGCAGTCGCCGGTGCGCAGGGGGAAGGGGTGGGTCTGGGCCACCGCTTCGTACAACAGGCCGTGCACGTATTCACGGCTCTGCCCGGCCCATCGAGCGGCCTGTGCGGGTGTGCACCGTTCCCGGACCTGCCGGTGGAGATCGGCCAGGGCCGCGCCGAGGGGAGTCCTGGGCGGCCGGCCGTCGCGCAGGATGTCCACGCTTTCGCACAGCATGGGCAGCAGCCTGCCCGGGGAGTGCCGGCCGAGGTCCTCCGCAAGGTCGTCGAAGACGAACTGGTAAGCGATCTGGCGCGCCACGATCTGGAGGAGACCGGCGTCCACGGCGGGGCTGGTGCGGGACGCGAGTTCGGCGGGGCGGGTACGGGCGATCATCGCCGCCACATCCGGGTCGTCGGTCAGCCCCCATACCCTCAGCCATGCGTCGACGCCGGCCGCGGCTGCGGCTTCAGCAGGGTTGCGCCGGAAGGGGAAAGGCATGTGGATGTTGGCGTCGATCAGGTCCCGGAGGTTGGAGAGCGGCATTCGGTCCGGTGGACCGAGCGTGACTTCCTCATGTGTTGTCGACAATGTGGTCACCTGCCGTCTGGATGTCCGATGTGCGCCGGGCTGCTGTTGTTCGGGGCGTGAGCGAGGCGGCGGAGAGCACGCGGGAACGGGGTTCGCAGGTCATGACCAGTGCACGCGGCCCCATGGTGATCCCGGGGCGCGGTTTCTGATCGGCATACCCCGGCAGGTGGCGCAGGCGCCGGCGGCCGGCGATGGTCGCGAGCGCCAGGGTGGCCTCCACCATCGCGAACTCGTCGCCGAGGCATTTGCGGTTGCCTGCGGAGAACGGCATCATCGCCCGGCGCTGACCGGCGGTGGGCTGCCCCGGCAGCCAGCGGTCGGGGTCGAAGCGCTCGGGATCGGGGAACGACGAGGGATCGTGGTGCAGGAGGTAGGGGCTGTACAGGACGGTGGCTCCTTCGGGCAGCCGGCACCCGGCGAGTTCCGTCTCCCTGGTGGTGACACGGGTGAAGAGCCAGCCGGGTGACGAGTGGCGCAGCGTCTCCGAGAAGACGCACCGGGTGTAGACGAGGTTCGGCAGGTCGCGGGGACCGGGCCGCCGGCCATCGGCGAGGACGGTGTCGAGCTCGGCGTGCAGGCGGCGCTCCACCGCCGGATGGCGGGCCAGCAGGCTGAAAGCGCTGGCGAGCGACAGGGCCTGGGTCTCGACGCCCGTGAGCAGCAGTGTGATCAGGTGGTCGTGGACCTCCTGGTCGGTGATCGCCGCCGCCTCCCCGTCGCCGCGCGCGGCGGTCAGCAGGGTTCCCAGCACGTCGTCGCGGTCGGGACCCCGGCGGCGCTCCGCGATCACCGCGTCGATGATCGCGTGCAGACGGGAAAGCGCGCGCCGGTAGCGGCGGTTGGCGGGTGCAGGGAGGCGGAACAGGGCGTCGACCGGTACGACCGTGCGGACGAACAGGCCACGGACGACGTCGGTGAGACACTCCCGCACCTCGGCGGTCGTGGTGTCGTCCAGCGAGCCGGAGAGCAGGACCCGGCTGATCACGCGGGTCGTGAGGGTCATCATCGCCTCGGTGACGGGAACCGGCTGCCCCGCCGACCACGCGTCGCACACCGACTCGGCCTCCTCGGTGACGAGGTCCGTGTAGTCGGCGACGCGGGAGGGACGGAAGCCGGGTTGCAGCAGCGCCCGCTTGTTCCGGTGCGTCGCCTGGCGGCAGGTGACGAGACCGTCTCCCATCAGCTTCCCGAGCCTGTCGTACAGCGGGCCCCCCTTGTCGAAGGTGTGCGGATCCATGAGCACCTCGTGGGCCAGCTCCGGGTGGCACACCATCCAGGCGCGCTGGGGGCCCAGTCGTATCTCGACCAGATCTCCGTGCGCGGGCAAAGAATTCAGAAACGCCAGCGGTCGACGGTAGAAGGCGATACCGTGGCCAAGGAGCGGGAATATGCCGGGAGCAGTACCTGTCCTCCAGGCTCGCTCCTGTTCAGGCACAGCACGGCTCATGGATACCTCCTGCGCGACGTGACACGCGAATTGTGTGAACGTGCTACGGACTTGACCTGAGACTTGTCTTGCCCAGGTTCAACGGTGCACGGTGTCCGGAATCCTTTCTCCAAAGGGGCGCACAGGAGCACGCAGAAGCAGAACGTTGCACTCGGTGCATGCCCGTTGATGCTTGACCTGCCTCCCCGACGCCCCGAGGATCATGAGCCATGACGCAGGGACACGGCAGCACGGTCGACGGGGTGCTGCGCCGCAGCGCCCGGCGCACCCCGGCCCGCCTCGCGGTGGAGTACGGCGAACGCCGCTGGACGTACGAGGAACTCGACGACGCGGTCTCCCGCGCGGCCTCGCTCCTGCTCGCGCAGGGCCTCACGCCCGGCGACCGGGTCGGCGCCTACGGCCACAACTCCGACGCCTACCTGATCGGCTTCCTCGCCTGCGCCCGCGCGGGCCTGGTCCATGTACCGGTCAACCAGAACCTCACCGGGGACGACCTCGCCTACCTCGTCGGCCAGTCCGGCAGCACCCTCGTCCTCGCCGACCCCGGTCTCGCCGGCCGACTCCCGGACGGGGTACGCGTGCTGCCGCTCCGGGACGCCGAGGGCTCGCTCCTCGCCCGGCTGCCGGACACACCGCCGTACGACGGGCCCGAACCCCGCACCGAGGACCTGGTTCAGCTGCTGTACACCTCCGGTACGACCGCCCTGCCCAAGGGCGCGATGATGACGCACCGGGCCCTGGTGCACGAGTACCTGAGCGCCATCACGGCACTCGACCTGAGCGCCGGGGACCGGCCGGTGCACGCGCTGCCGCTCTACCACTCGGCGCAGATGCACGTGTTCCTCCTGCCGTACCTCGCCGTCGGCGCGAGCAACATCATCCTGGACGCGCCGGACGGGGACCGGCTCTTCGACCTCGTCGAAGCGGGCCGCGTGGACAGCCTGTTCGCGCCGCCCACCGTGTGGATCGGCCTGGCCAACCGGCCCGACTTCGCCACCCGCGACCTCGCCGGCCTGCGCAAGGCCTACTACGGCGCGTCGATCATGCCCGTCCCGGTCCTGCGGCGGCTGCGCGAGCGCCTGCCTCGGCTCGCCTTCTACAACTGCTTCGGACAGAGCGAGATCGGCCCGCTGGCCACGGTGCTCGGCCCCGACGAACACGAGGGCCGGCTGGACTCCTGCGGCCGTACCGTCCTGTTCGTGGACGCGCGCGTCGTGGACGACACGGGCAAGGACGTGCCCGACGGCACGCCCGGCGAGATCGTCTACCGCTCACCCCAGCTGTGCGAGGGCTACTGGGACAAGCCCGAGGGGACCGCCGAGGCCTTCCGGGACGGCTGGTTCCACTCCGGCGACCTCGCGGTGCGCGACGCCGACGGCTACTTCACGATCGTCGACCGGGTGAAGGACGTCATCAACTCCGGTGGAGTCCTGGTGGCTTCGCGGCAGGTCGAGGACGCGCTCTACACCCATGACGCCGTCGCCGAGGCCGCCGTGATCGGCCTGCCCGACGAGCGGTGGATCGAGGCGGTGACGGCGGTCGTCGTCCCGCGCGGCGAGGTGACGGAGGATCAGCTCATCGAGCACGTGAAGGGGAAGCTCGCGCCCTTCAAGGCGCCCAAGCGGGTGCTGTTCGTGGCCGAGTTGCCGCGCAACGCCAGCGGGAAGATCCTCAAGCGCGAACTGCGCACTCGCTTCAGCGGCCGGCCGGGGCCTTCGACGGCGGTCACCCGTACGGCGACGTGATCGGCGCGGGCCCCATGGGGGCACCGGCGGCCCTACCCGGCCTCCCTGGGGCGCAGGTCCACGATCCGCCGGATCTTGCCGACGGACCGCTCCAGCGACTCCGGCTGCACGATCTCCACGTCGACCGACACCCCGATCCCGTCCTTCACCGCCGCGGCGATGGACCGGGCCGCCGCGTCCCGTGTCTCCGGGTCCGCGTCCGGGCGGGCCTCGGCACGTACGGTCAGCCGGTCCAGCCGGCCCTCCCGGGTCAGCCGGAGCTGGAAGTGGGGCGCCACGCCGGGAGTGCGCAGCACGATCTCCTCGATCTGGGTCGGGAACAGGTTGACCCCGCGCAGGATCACCATGTCGTCACTGCGTCCGGTGATCTTCTCCATCCGCCGGAACGCCCGCGCGGTGCCGGGCAGCAGCCGGGTGAGGTCGCGGGTGCGGTACCGGACGACCGGCATGGCCTCCTTGGTCAGCGAGGTGAACACCAGCTCGCCCCGCTCGCCCTCCGGGACCACCTCACCCGTGATCGGGTCCACCACCTCCGGATAGAAGTGGTCCTCCCAGACGGTCAGTCCGTCCTTGGTCTCCACGCACTCCTGAGCCACCCCCGGGCCGATCACCTCGGACAGGCCGTAGATGTCGACGGCGTCGATCGCGAACCGCTCCTCGATCTCGCGCCGCATCTGCTCGGTCCAGGGTTCGGCCCCGAAGATGCCCACGCGCAGTGAGGTGGCGCGCGGGTCCACGCCCTGCCGCTCGAACTCGTCGAGCAGCGTCAGCATGTAGGAGGGCGTCACCATGATGACGGCCGGCCGCAGGTCCTGGATCAGCTGCACCTGCCGGGCCGTCATGCCGCCGGAGGCCGGCACGACCGTACAGCCCAGGCGCTCGGCGCCGTAGTGGGCGCCCAGACCGCCGGTGAACAGCCCATAGCCGTATGCCACATGCACGAGGTCACCGGGCCGCCCGCCGGCCGCCCGGATCGACCGCGCCACCATGTCGGCCCACATGGAAAGGTCGTTGTCCGTGTAGCCGACCACCGTGGGGCGCCCGGTGGTGCCGCTGGAGGCGTGCAGCCGGCGGATCCGCTCGCGCGGTACGGCGAACATGCCGTACGGATAGTTCTCCCTGAGGTCGGCCTTGGTCGTGAACGGGAACCGGGCCAGATCGGCCAGGGAGTGGCAGTCCTCGGGGCGGACGCCGGCCTTGTCGAAGGACTCCCGGTAGAACGGCACGTTGTCGTACGCGTGCCGCAGCGAGGTACGCAGCCGCTCCAGCTGAAGCTGCCGCAGCTCCTCCGGCCCGAGCCGTTCGCCCGCGTCGAGCAGATCCGTCGCGTCCGCCATCGAGTCGTCTCCCTCGCGTCCTCACATTCCGGACGACCGATCATTCGGTTGATCCGTCGGGGCCAGTAATTCAGGCCATCGGACTCCAGGCAAGAGGGCTGCGCGGATTTTTCCGCGCCGGTCGTCCCGTAGGCCTGGCATGATCATGCGCATGCCGCACTTCACCACCTACGACGGGACCCGGCTCGCCTACCACCTGCGGGGTGCGGGCGACCCCCTCGTCGTCCTGCCCGGCGGGCCCATGCGAGCCTCCGCCTACCTCGGCGACCTCGGCGGGCTGGCCGCGCACCGGCGCCTGGCCCTGCTGGACCTGCGGGGCACCGGTGACTCGGGGCTGCCGGCGGACCCGGCGACGTACCGCTGCGACCGCATGGTCGAGGACGTGGAAGTGTGGCGCGCACACATGGGGCTGGAGCACATGGACCTGCTCGCCCACTCGGCGGGCGCGGCCCTGGCCATGCTCTACGCGGCCCGCCATCCGCAGCGGATCCGGCGGCTGCTGCTCATCGCGCCCAACCCGTCCGCCCTGGGGCTGCGGGCGACCCCCGAGGACCGGCTGGCCGCGGCCCGGCTGCGCGCGGACGAGCCGTGGTTCGCGCGGGCGTTCCCCGCCTTCCGGGCCTGGCTGGCGGGCGACGCGGACTTCGACGACGTGTTCCTGCCCTTCTTCTACGGCCGCTGGGACGACGCCGCCCGCGCGCACACCGACGCCGAACTGGAGCAGACCAACGACGAGGCGGGGGAGCGCTACTTCGCCGACGGTGCCTTCACCCCGGACGCGACGCGCAGCGCCCTCGCCGCGCTGACCGCGCCGGTCCTCGTCCACGCCGGGGAACTCGACGGCGGTCCGTGCCCGAGCCTCGCCCGCCGTGCCGCCGAGGCCTTCGCGCGGGCCGAGGTCGCCGTCCAGCCCGGTGCCGGTCACTACCCCTGGCTGGACGACCCGGAGTGGTTCGTCAAGCGCACCCTCGCCTTCCTGGACGGGCCCCGTTAGCGTGTCCCGCGGGGACCCCGCGGCGCTGCACTCCGTCAAGGCGAACGGCATCACCCTGGCCTGCCGGGCCTGGGGACCGGTGGACGCCCCGCCCGTCGTGCTGCTGCACTGCCGGGGTGCCGACGGCGGGGACTGGACGCACATCGCCGAGCGGCTCGCGGCGTCCCCGCGCCCCCGCCGGGTGTACGCCCCCGACCTGCGCGGCCACGGACGCAGCGACTGGCCGGGGGACTACCGGGCCGAGGCGATGAGCGACGACGTCCATGCCCTGCTGTGCGCCCTCGGTCTCGACAGCGCCGATGTCGTGGGCCATTCGCTGGGCGGGATCGTCGCCTACCTGCTGGCGCAGCGCCACCCCGGGGTGGTACGACGCCTGGTGCTGGAGGACGTCTGCGCTCCCGTGCCGCTCGACCCGCCCCGGCCGCCCGCCGAACGTCCCGCCGGAGAGCTGCCGTTCGACTGGGCGATGGTGCGGGCCGCCGACGCGCAACGTAACGCGCCCGATCCTGTGTGGTGGGACCACATGGACCGGATCACCATGCCGACGCTGGTCATCGGGGGCGGTCCCACCAGCCCCATCCCGCAGGACCAGGTGGCGCAGCTCGCCGGGCTGATCCCGGCCGCCACACTGGTGACCGTGGACGCGGGGCACCTGGTGCACGAGTCCCGCCCGGAGGAATTCCTCGCGGTGGTGCGGGAGTTCCTCGACCGGTGACCACCGGCACCGGCGGCCGCGCACCCCGGTGTGCTACCGCTGGTCGGCGGCGACCGCCACCTCCCTGGCCCACCGGTAGTCGGCCTTGCCGCTCGGGGACCGCTGGATGGACTCCGTGATGACCAGCTGGCGGGGAATCTTGTAACCGGCCAGCCGGGTACGGCAGTGGCTCTGGACGTCGGCCAGCGAAGGACGCGCCGCTCCCTCGCGCAGCTGCACCACGGCCGCCACATGGTTGCCCCACGTGGCGTCCGGCACGCCGGCGACCAGGGCGTCGTACACGTCCGGATGCGCCTTGAGCGCCTGCTCGACCTCCTCCGGATACACCTTCTCGCCCCCGGTGTTGATGCACTGCGAACCCCGGCCGAGCACGGTGACCACGCCGTCCTCGTCGACCGTCGCCATGTCGCCCAGCAGGACCCAGCGCTGTCCGTCCTTCTCGAAGAACGTCTCGGCCGTCTTCCGCGGGTCGTTGTAGTAGCCCAGCGGCACATGGCCGCACTGGGCGACCCGGCCGATGCCGCCCACGGCGACCGGCTCACGCGTCGCCGGATCGATCACCTGCGTACGGGAGTTGACCCTGATGCGGAAGCCGCGCTCGGGCCCCGAGTCCTCCGTCGCCGTACCGTTGAAACCGGACTCGGAGGAGCCGAAGTTGTTGAGCAGCATGGCGTTCGGGACCAGCTCCCGGAACTGCCGGCGCACCGTCTCCGACATGATCGCGCCCGACGAGGACACGCTGAACAGGGCCGAGCAGTCCGTGCCCTTCATCGGTCCGCTCAGCGCGTCGATCAGCGGCCGGAGCATCGCGTCGCCGACCAGCGACATGCTGGTGACCCTCTCCTTCTCGACGGTCCGCAGCACCTCCTCCGGGACGAACTTGCGGTGCAGGACCACACGTTGGCCGAAGTTGAAGCCGATGAACGCGGTCAGCGTGGAGGTGCCGTGCATCAGCGGGGGAGTGGGGAAGAAGGTGATCCCGGAGCCGCCCGCGGCGACCCGCTCGGCCAGCTCCTGAGGTGTCCTCACCGGCTCCCCGGTCGGCGCCCCGCCGCCCAGCCCGGCGAAGAACAGGTCCTCCTGCCGCCACATCACACCCTTGGGCATGCCGGTCGTGCCGCCGGTGTAGATGATGAACCGGTCGTCCCCGGAGCGGGCCGGGAAGTCCCGTCCGGGCGAGCCGGCGGCCTCCGCGCCGGCGAACGCCACCGCGCCCGGCACCCCGGCCGTCTCCGGACCGACCCGCAGCAGGTGCCGCAGCTTCGGCACCCGCGGCAGCGCGCCCGCCACCCGGTCCGCGAACTCCGCTTCGAAGACCAGCGCGACCAGATCGGCGTCCCGGTAGAGGTATACCAACTCTTCTGCCACATAGCGGTAGTTGACGTTGACCGGGACGATCCGCGCCTTGAGGCAGGCCAGGACGGTCTGCAGGTACTCGACGCCGTTGTACAGGTGCAGGCCGAGGTGTTCGCCCGGGCGTATCCCGCTGTCGATGAGGTGGTGGGCGATGCGGTTGGCGGCCGCGTCCAGCTCCGCGTACGTCAGGCGGCGTTCCGCGCCGGTGCCCGGATGGTCCGCGTACACGAGCGCCTCGCGGTCCGGGACCACGTCGACGACCGACTCGAACAGGTCGGCAAGGTTGTACTCCACCGCTCCTCCTGGCCCCGATCGTGCCCGTATGCGTCCGCTGGCGGGTCATCAGAGCAAAGGGCGCCGCAACTGTGAAGGGCCCGCGCCAATAAATCTGACTGGCTGTCAGAAAACCCTGGAAGTTCCCTTGAAGTGCCCCGCCGCCTACTGCAACCTGTTCTCGTTCTCACCGAGGGGAGAAAGCCCATGGGCGGGACGGAACACCTCACCGTGCGGCGCGAGGGCGCCACACTGGTGCTCACGCTCAACAGGCCCGACGCACGGAACGCGCTCTCACTCCCGATGCTCGTCGGCCTCCACGACGGCTGGGCCGAGGCCGACGCGGACGACGAGATCCGCTGCATCGTGCTCACCGGGTCCGGCGGCTCCTTCTGCGCCGGTATGGACCTGAAGGCGCTGGCCGGGAGCGGCATGGCAGGGGAGCACTACCGCGACCGGCTCAAGGCCGACCCCGACCTGCACTGGAAGGCGATGCTGCGCCACCACCGCCCGCGCAAACCGGTCATCGCCGCCGTCGAGGGCTACTGCGTCGCGGGCGGCACCGAGATCCTCCAGGGCACCGACATCCGGGTCGCGGGCGAGTCCGCGACCTTCGGCCTGTTCGAGGTCAGGCGCGGGCTGTTCCCGATCGGCGGCTCCACCGTCCGGCTGCAACGCCAGATCCCGCGCACCCACGCCCTGGAGATGCTGCTCACCGGACGGCCGTACACCGCCCGGGAAGCCGCCCGCATCGGCCTGATCGGCCATGTCGTCCCGGACGGCACCGCTCTCACCAGGGCATTGGAGATCGCCGAGCAGATCAACGCCTGCGGCCCGCTCGCCGTCGAGGCCGTCAAGGCGTCGGTGTACGAGACCGCCGAGATGACGGAGACCGACGGACTCGCGGCCGAACTCGCCCGCGGCTGGCCGGTCTTCGACACCGCCGACGCCAAGGAAGGCGCCCGCGCCTTCGCGGAGAAACGGCCACCCGTCTACAAGCGGGCCTGAACCGCCGAAGGAGTCACCCAGGATGCCCGAAGTCCTCACAGCACCCCTCGTCGTCGAATTCCCCTTCACCCGCTCCCTCGGCCCCGTCCAGAGCGCCTTCCTCACCGGCCTGCGCGAACGCGTCGTCCTCGGTGTGAAGACCACCGACGGACGCACCCTCGTCCCGCCCGTCGAGTACGACCCCGTCACCGCCGAGGAGATCCGCGACCTGGTGGAGGTCGCCCCCACGGGCACGGTCACCACCTGGGCCTGGAACCACGAGCCCCGCCGCGGCCAGCCCCTCACCACACCCTTCGCCTGGGTCCTGGTCCGGCTCGACGGCGCCGACACCGCCCTGCTGCACGCTCTCGACGCACCCGGCCCCGACGCCGTCCGCACCGGCATGCGGGTCCGCGTCCGCTGGGCCGCGGAACGCACCGGCGCCATCACCGACATCGCCTGCTTCGAGCCGTACGACGGCGAGCCCGAGCGACCGGGAGGCCACAGCGGCGCGTTCGCCGACCCGCTCACCGGCATCGTCGCCCCCGCCCGCCTCGACTACACCTACTCACCCGGCCGCGCCCAGTCCGACTACATCCACGCCCTCTCCGACCGGCGGACCGTCGGCGAACGCTGCCCCTCCTGCCGCAAGGTGTACGTCCCCCCGAGGGGTGCGTGCCCCACATGTGGCGTCGCCACGGCGGAACAGGTCGAAGTAGGTCCCCGCGGCACAGTCACCACCTTCTGCATCGTCAACATCAAGGCGAAGAACCTCGACATCGAGGTGCCCTACGTCTACGCGCACATCGCGCTCGACGGCGCCGACCTCGCCCTGCACGCCCGGATCGGCGGCATCCCCTACGACCAGGTGCGCATGGGCCTGCGCGTCGAGCCCGTGTGGACCGAGGGCGCCCGCTACCCCGACCACTACCGGCCCACCGGCGAACCCGACGCCGACTACGACACCTTCAAGGAGCTGCTGTGACCCGGGAGATCGCGGTCGTCGCCTTCGCCCAGACCGACCACCGGCGCTCCACCGAGGAGTCCTCCGAGGTCGAGATGCTCATGCCGGTGCTGCACGAGGTCCTCGCCCAGACCGGCCTGCGGACCGCCGACATCGGCTTCACCTGCTCCGGCTCCAGCGACTACCTCGCCGGCCGCGCCTTCTCCTTCACCCTCGCCCTGGACGGCGTCGGCGCCTGGCCGCCGATCTCCGAGTCCCACGTCGAGATGGACGGCGCCTGGGCGCTCCACGAGGCCTGGACCAAGCTGCTCACCGGCGACGCCGACACCGCGCTCGTGTACTCCTACGGCAAGTGCTCGCCCGGTTCGGTGCGGGACGTGCTCACCCGCCAGCTGGACCCGTACTACATCGCCCCCCTGTGGCCCGACTCCATAGCCCTCGCCGCCCTCCAGGCACAGGCCCTCATGGACGCCGGCCACACCGACGAACCGGCGCTCGCCGCCATCGGCGCCCGCAGCCGTGCGGATGCGGAAGCCAACCCGCACGCCCGGCTCAGGGGCCGGACACCGCACGGCGACTACGTCGTCCGGCCGCTGCGCACCGGCGACTGCCCGCCCGTCTCCGACGGCGCCGCCGCGGTGATCCTCGCCGCGGGCGAGCGGGCCCGGCGGCTGTGCGAGCGGCCCGCCTGGATCCGGGGCATCGACCACCGCATCGAGGCGCACGGCCCGGGCGTCCGGGACCTCACCGACTCGCCGTCCACCCGGCTCGCCGCCGAGAAGGCCGGCGCCTTCGAACGGCCCGTCGACACCGCCGAGCTGCACGCACCGTTCACCTCCCAGGAGGTGATCCTGCGCAGGGCGCTCCGCCTCGGCGACGACGTACGCGTCAACCCCTCCGGCGGGGCGCTGGCCGCCAACCCCGTCATGGCCGCCGGACTCATCCGCATCGGCGAGGCCGCCGCCCGTATCCACCGCGGCGCCTCCGACCGCGCCCTCGCCCACGCCACCTCCGGCCCCTGCCTGCAGCAGAACCTGGTCGCCGTACTCGAAGGGGATCCACGATGAGCAAGGAGCCCGTGGCCGTCGTCGGCATCGGCCAGACCAAGCACGTGGCCGCCCGCCGGGACGTGTCGATCGCCGGACTCGTCCGTGAGGCGGCCCGGCGTGCCCTGGACGACGCCGAGTTGGCCTGGGCCGACATCGACGCCGTCGTCATCGGCAAGGCGCCCGACTTCTTCGAGGGCGTGATGATGCCCGAGCTGTACCTGGCGGACGCCCTGGGCGCCGTCGGCAAGCCCATGCTGCGGGTGCACACCGCCGGCTCCGTCGGCGGCTCCACCACCCTCGTGGCGGCGAACCTGGTCGCCGCCCGCGTCCACGGCACCGTCCTCACCCTCGCCTTCGAAAAGCAGTCCGAGTCGAACGCCATGTGGGGCCTGTCCCTGCCGATCCCCTTCCAGCAGCCCCTCCTCGCCGGCGCCGGCGGCTTCTTCGCCCCGCACGTGCGCGCCTACATGCGACGCAGCGGCGCCCCCGACACCATCGGCTCCCTCGTCGCCTACAAGGACCGGCGCAACGCCCTGAAGAACCCTTACGCGCACCTCCACGAGCACGACATCACCCTGGAGAAGGTCCAGGCGTCGCCCATGCTGTGGGACCCCATCCGCTACTCCGAGACCTGCCCGTCCTCCGACGGCGCCTGCGCCATGGTCCTCACCGACCGCGCCGGAGCCGCCCGCGCGCCCCGGCCGGCCGCCTGGATGCTCGGCGGCGCCATGCGCAGCGAACCCACCCTGTTCGCGGGCAAGGACTTCGTCTCCCCGCAGGCCGGCAAGGACTGCGCCGCCGACGTCTACCGGCAGGCCGGCATCGCCGACCCGCGCCGGGACATCGACGCCGTCGAGATGTACGTGCCGTTCTCGTGGTACGAGCCCATGTGGCTGGAGAACCTCGGCTTCGCCGAGGAAGGGGAGGGCTGGAAGCTCACCGAGTCCGGGGTGACGGAACTCGACGGCGACCTGCCCGTCAACATGTCGGGCGGGGTGCTGTCCACCAACCCCATCGGCGCCTCCGGCATGATCCGCTTCGCCGAGGCCGCCCTCCAGGTGCGCGGCCAGGCCGGGGAGCACCAGGTGGACGGCGCCCGCCGGGTGCTCGGACACGCCTATGGCGGCGGCTCCCAGTTCTTCTCCATGTGGCTGGTGGGAGCGCGGCCACCGGAGTCCTGAAAGTCGTCCCCACGTGGCCTGTCGGGCGTCGTGAGCGGTCGCTAGGCTGGCCCGCGGACGACGAACCGGGAGGAGCACGGACGTGGCCGAGAGCACCATCCAGCAGCAGCCGCTCGCGGGCTGGGACAAACCGGAGCTGGACCTCAGCAAGGCAGACTGGCAGTCCAGCAGCCGGGGTCTGGGCGATGTCCAGATCGCCTTTGTCGACGGCTTCATCGCGATGCGCAACAGCGGCCGTCCGGAAAGCCCGTCCCTGATCTTCACACCGGCGGAATGGGGCGCCTTCGTCTCCGGGGCCCGTGAAGGGGAGTTCGACCTCACCTGATCCGAGTCCACATGACCTGAACCGGGGGTGTTCCGAGCCGATTTCCGGACACGCGACCAGCAGGGCCCGCCGGGACCGCCGCCTGCGTCAGGCTGGCCCCGGCACGGAAAGGCCGTGTTCCGGGAGGTGAGGGACGATGAGCACTGCGCCGGTCATCGCCGCGGTCGACGGATCGGACGACAGCCTGCGCGCGCTGGAGTGGGCCTTGGACGCCGCCCGCCGCCGCGCCGCACCGCTCAGGGTGGTGCACGTACGGCAGTACGCCGCCTGGGGCCAGGCCGACGTGCTGGTCGCCGGGCCGTCCGAGGCGGAGGGCGATCCCGTCCTGGACGACGTGCGCACCCGGCTCGCGGGCCGCGGCGCGCAGCCGGACGTCGAGTACGTCGCCCTGGAGGGCGTGCCGGGTGCCGTGCTGCCGGAACTCGGCGCGGACGCCCAGCTGTTGGTCCTCGGTTCCCGGGGGCGCGGCGGCTTCGCCAGCCTGCTGCTCGGGTCCAACGGGCTGGCCGCTGCCCGGGACGCCGAGTGCCCGGTGGTCGTCGTACCCCGGCCCGGCCGTCAGGTGCACGGCGGCGGCCCGGCCGAGCCCGGGCCGCGCGTGGTCGTCGGCCTGCACGCCGACAGCCCCGACGAGACCACCCTCGCCTTCGCCTTCGCCGAGGCCGCCCGGCGCGAGGCCCGCGTCCAGGTGATCGCCGCCTACCCGTGGCCGGTGCAGACCTGGTCCGCCCCCGGCCAGCTGGTGCCGCCCCAGATCGACCAGGCCGCCGTCGAGAACGAGACCCGCGCCCTCGCCGAGGGCTTCCTCGCCCCGCACCGCACACGGCACCCCGAGGTCCGCGCCGACGCCGAGGCGCTGCCCGGCGACGCGGCCGGCCACCTCGTCGCCGCCTCCAAGGACGCCGAGCTGGTCGTAGTCGGCCGGCACCGGCGGCGTCTGCTCGCTCCGGCGCGCATGATGGGCTCGGTCACCCAGGCCGTCCTGCTGCACGCCGCGAGCCCGATCGCGGTCGTGCCGCCGGGACCGCCGCAGGGGTGAGCCCGGCAGCCCGGCAGGGACGCGGCCGAAGCGGCGGAGCAGACCGAGCGGCCCCCGCGATCCCTGCGGCGCCGACCGGCACGGACCCGGCTGTGGTGCCCCGCGCCACGGCCCGATGGCGGCTGCCGAGTCCGCCCGCAGCGGGCGAACCACCCAGGGCTCTGTACGACGGCGTGGCCGACCGGGAAGGCATCCGCGGGCGCATCCGGGCGGCCCCGGCCACGCTGCTCACCAGCCGCCCCCCGCACGGGACGATCCCCGGCGCCCACAGGTCACCCACCGCGGTCCGGGCACGTACCATGGCCGCATGTCGTTCCTCCGCCGCCGCAGCGCCACCCCTGCCGGACCCGACTTCGACGTGCTGGCCATGGACCCGGGCGACTGGCCCGGCAACCTCGGCGCGGGCCTGCTGCCCGCGCCCGACGGCACCTGCCAGGGCGTCTTCCTGCGCTACGACCTGTTCGGCGGCCGCGGCCCCGCCATGATCATCGGCAACCTCCCCGAGGGCTCCCCGGCCCGCGAGGTCGCCGAGGGCGAGATCCCCTTCGAGGTGGGCCAGCTGCTGCTCGCGCTGGAGAACGACGAGGACGTCACCGTCGTCGGTGTCGAGGACACCCCGGTCCTCCAGGGCGACAACCTCCTGATCGTGCGGCGGCTGAAGCTGTCCGAGTCCCGGATCTCCTGCGTGCAGTTCGACCGCAGCGACGGCGTCCTCGTCACCATCGCCGCCTGGGACCGCCCGATCACCGACGACCTGTACGCCCTGCTGAAGCCGCTCCCGGCGGAGCTCTTCCAGCAGGGCTGAGGCCGGCCAGGCCCTAGCCGGCCGAGCCTTCCAGGGTCACGTCCGCGGCGCGGACGAAGGCGACCCGGTGGCCGTACTGGATCTCGTAGTACAGGTCCTTGCCCACCACGACCCGGTGCGAGTCGGTGGTGAAGGTGACCGAGTAGTCGTACTCGCCCGGCACCGCGTCACCGACCACGTACTCCTGACCGGCCGGGACCGTGTACGGCAGCGGGACGACCGGCTGGGCCGGGACATCCGCCGGGTAGGCCTCCTTCTCCGGGTAGGCGCGGCCGTACACCGGGACGCTCGCCAGGCCGTCCCTCGGTGTGACCACCAGCCCCCGGGCGGGCACCGCCGTCGGCGCCTTGCGCGGATTCTGGAACCAGGCCTTCTGGCCCAGGTACCAGATCGCGGTCCAGTCCCCCCAGCGGTCGGCCACCACGTACTGCTGGCCCGTGGCCACCCGGGAGGACAGGTCGTTCACGTCGGTGGTCGGGTCCTTCTTCAGACCGATGTCCGTGACCAGCGGCGCGTTCACGTCGTGGTCCGTGTACAGGCGCACCTCGCTGGAGCCGTGCGCCGGGCACGCGGCACCGCCGGTGGTGCAGCCCGTGTAGGCCGGCCGGTTCGCCGCGTAGTCCGGCAGGATCGTCACCAGTCCGGCCGTCCGGCCGGCCGTGCTCCGGAAAGGGTGGCCCAGCAGCTGGAAGTAGTGCCGCCAGTCCCAGTACGGACCCGGGTCCGTGTGCATGCCGGGGATGGTGGACGCGGTCGGACCGGGCACGTTGTCGTGGCCCAGGATGTGCTGCCGGTCCAGCGGGATGCCGTACTTACCGGCCAGGTACTTCACCAGCCGGGCCGAGGACCGGTACATCGCCTCCGTGTACCAGGCGTCCGGGTCGGCGAGGAAACCTTCATGCTCGATGCCGACGGACCGGGCGTTGATGTCCCAGTTGCCCGCGTGCCAGGCCACGTCCTTCGCCTTGACGTGCTGGGCGATCAGACCGTCCGTGGAGCGCACGGTGTAGTTCCACGACACATAGGTGGGGTCCTGGATCAGGTTCAGCACCCCGTCCCAGGCGCCTTCCGTGTCATGGATGACGATGTACCTGATGCGCTGTGACACCGGACGGTCGCCGAGGTCGTGGTTGCCGTAGTCGTCGTTCCCGAACTGCGCGTACGGCGCCCAGACCGCCTCGCAGGACACCGACCGCGGACACTCGACGCCGTCCGTCGGCAGCGTGCGCAGGCCGGCCCGCGCCAGCTGGGCGGTGTCGGCGATCAGCCCCGGCTGGGCGGCGAGCGCGACCAGCTGGCCGTCGTCCGTGGTGCGTTCCTCGCCGGTGCGCAGGACGTCGTACACGTCGTTCGCGTACGCCGCCGCGGTCGCCGTGTCGTCGGCGCCCGAGAAACGGGCCACCGCGCCGTACCAGTCGGCCGGGTCGGCACTCAGCGGCTCGCCCAGCTCCCGCTGCGCGGCGGCGAGCAGGGCGGCACCGCCGGCCACGTTCGCCGCCGGGTCGGTGCGCAGCCTCTCGGCCGGGAGACCGGTCAGCTCCGCCGCCTTCGGGAGCGTCTTCAGGCGGGGCGGGAGCGTCGAGACGGCGGGCACCCTGATGTCGGGGTGCAGGGCGGCGCGGGCGGTGTCGCCACGGGCGTCTCCCGTGCCCTCGGCAAGGTGCTCCGTGGTGGCGAGCGCGGTCCGGGCGTCCGTGAGGTGCATCGGGCCGTAGCCGCCGGTCACGCTCGGCGCGCCCGCGTGCCAGTCCCAGCGGGACTGGAGGTAGGAGACGGCCAGCAGGACGTTCTGCGGCACGTGGTAGTCGGCCGCCGCGGCGGCGAACGCCTGCTGCAGCTGGTCGGTGGAGTCCGGGGCGCCCGGGGCGGGGGCCGCGCCGAGCAGCGGCAGCAGCAGGGCCGCGGAGGCCAGGGGGACGGCTGCCCGCCGCAGGTGTCTGTGGCCGGGTGTGGACGTGGGATCGGTGGCGGAACCTCGCAATGCGGCCTCCTGTGACGGGCGGGCGTGGCGGGGCGAGCGGCGCCGAGCTGGGTCAGTGGTACCGGCTTGCCGACGATTCGTCAATGATGCCGTCACGGAGGCGATTTGCTGGCCACGGAGGGGTTTCGGCGAGTTTCGCAGTGGCGGTGCGCGGGCCTGCGGGGTGTCACTGGCGTACACCAGTGACACCCCGCAGACCCGGACCTTCGTGCTTCTCTCTCAGCGGGTGCCGACCGCCGCGCGGACGGCCCTGCGGGCCATCTGGCAGTCGTCGTGCAGCCGCCTCAGCAGCAGCCGCTGTTCCTCGCCGGACGCCACGGCACCGGGGAGGGCCGGGCCCGGTGCCGCCGGGGCCGCGTCGTGCATCGAACGCTGCACGGCCGTCTCGTACGTACGGATCTCCCGGGTCAGCAGCAGCATCAGGTTCACCAGGAAGGCGTCCCGCGATGCAGGGCCCGCCGACTGGGCGATCTGGCTGATCTGCCGCCGGGCCGCCGGCGCGTCCCCGAGGACCAGCCACAGCGTCGCCAGGTCGTACCCCGGCAGATACCAGCCCGCGTGCTCCCAGTCCACCAGCACTGGACCGGCCGGTGACAACAGGATGTTCGACAGCAGGGCGTCGCCGTGGTTGAACTGGAGCATGCCGTGGCGGCCCACCTCATGGGCGATGCCGTGCAGCAGCTTCTGCAGGTCACCGAGGTCCCGGTCGGTGAGCAGGCCCAGCTCGTGGAACCGGGAGATCCGGAGGCCGTAGTCCAGCGGCCTCTCGAACGTGCCCGCCGGGGGCCGCCAGGCGTTCACCCGGCAGATGGCGCCGAGCGCGGCCCGGATGTCCGCGCGGGGCGGCGCCTCGACCGGATGCCGTTGCAGCGCCGCCACCCGGCCCGGCGAACGCTCGATCACCAGTGTGCAGTTGTCCGGATCCGCCGCGATCAGCCGGGGCACACGGACCGGTGGCCGGTGCCGGACGAACGAGCGGTATGCGGCTATCTCGTGGCGGAACCGCTCGGCCCAGGCGGGCGAGTGGTCCAGCAGACACTTGGCCACGGCCGTGCTGCGCCCCGTCGTCCCGACGAGGAGGACGGACCGTCCGCTGCGCCGCAGCACCTGCACCGGGGCGAACTCCGGACAGATCCGGTGCACCGAGGCGATCGCGGTGCGCAGCTGCGCACCCTGGGGGCCGGACAAGTCGACTCTCCCGCTGAGCGGTTGGGCGCCGGGCTGGCCGGGGACCCGCCGGGGCCGGCCCGCGACCGGCACGGGTCCGCCCGGTCGCGCCACCGGGTCGAGATAGGGTCCGCCGCCCGCCGGGCGGGAGCGCAGCGGCCGTGGCGGGGCGGACACGGAGGACGATGCTGCGTACATGGGAGATACAGATCCCTTCGTGTGCCTGCGGTGCCTGCCTGGTGGTTCCGTGCTCGGCGCGTCTGCGCGGGGCCGGTCGCTCCAGGAGCCCGTACTCCGATCGCATGCACTGCGAGCGTGCGCCTGCCCGGCCCGGCCGCACGGGGGCACCCTGGGGAGTGCATCCGACGGCCCGACGAGGTCGAGCTGCGACCGGGTCGGGGTGGCGCGTTCCTACTCGACACCCGATGCCCAGTGGCACACCATCTGGCGGACCCTGGCGAACCCTGGCGAATAGTCGCCCGGCAACCTCCACGGGGCTACTGTCAACTCAGCCGAGAACCTGGGGGCTTGACGTGAGCGGACAACCCAACACCCGCCTTGCGGACCTGTTCGGCCTGGCCGGCTGGTCCAAGGGCGAACTCGCGAGGCTGGTCAACAAGCAGGCGGCGGCCATGGGCCACCCCCAGCTGTCGACCGACACCTCCCGGGTCCGTCGGTGGATCGACATGGGAGAGATCCCGCGCGATCCCGTACCGCGGGTGCTGGCGGTTCTGTTCACCGAGCGTCTCGGCCGTGTCGTGACCATCGAGGACCTCGGTCTGGTGCGGCACGGGCGTACGGGGAAACGGCAGGGCGACGGGATCGAGGAACATCCCGACGGCGTGCCGTGGGCGCCCGAACGGACCGCCGCGGTCCTCACCGAATTCACGGGAATGGACCTCATGCTCAACCGACGCGGCTTGGTGGGCGCGGGTGCCGCGCTCGCCGCGGGATCCACACTCAGCAGCGCCATGTACGACTGGCTGCACACCGACCCGGCCCTGAAGGCCGACGCCCCCGTCCTCGACGACCCCCTGCACGCCGACCCCGCTGGGTTCGACCGCTATGAGGCCGCCCCCATCGGGTCGCAGGAGATCGAGGAACTGGAGCGCTCGGTCGAAGTGTTCCGCGCCTGGGACGCGGCCCGTGGCGGCGGGCTTCAGCGC
Organism: Streptomyces sp. NPDC001851; assembly: GCF_040297165.1. NCBI lineage: Bacteria > Bacillati > Actinomycetota > Actinomycetes > Kitasatosporales > Streptomycetaceae > Streptomyces > Streptomyces sp. NPDC001851. The sequence goes on from NZ_JBEOYR010000023.1 coordinate 45,327, forward strand.
AAGGCGGTCGTGGGCCAGCTCAACGAGGTGGGCGGCATGCTCGCCTACCACCATCCACCCCATCTCCAGCGGCGCCTGTGGGGCGTCGCCGCCAACCTCGCCGTCCTCGCCGGCTGGATGTCCCACGACGTCGGCCTGGAGCCCACGGCGCAGAAGTACTTCGTCATCGCCGCCCACGCCGCCCGGGAGGGCGGGGACCGGCCGCGCGCCGGCGAGGCCCTGTCCCGGGCGGCCCGGCAGATGGTGCACCTCGGCCGGCCCGACGACGCACTGGACCTGATGAAGCTCGCCCAGTCCGGCGCCGGCGACCGTCTGCAGCCGCGCACGAAGGCGATGTTCCACACCATCGAGGCCTGGGCGCAGGCGGCGATGGGGAAGGGCCAGGCGATGCGCCGCACTCTCGGCCAGGCGGAGGACCTCTTCGTCTCCGACCGGCAGGACGCGCAGACACCGGACTGGATGCAGACCTTCAAGGACGAGGACCTGTACGGCATGCAGGCCCTCGCCTACCGCACGCTGGCGGAGTTCGACCCGGGTGCGGCCGTGCACGCCCAGCACTACGCGGAGAAGGCCCTGGCCCTGCGCGTCGACGGCCGGGAGCGGTCGAAGATCTTCGACCATCTGTCCATGGCCTCGGCCTGCTTCATCGCCGACGACCCCGAACAGGCCGACCGCTACGCACGGCTGGCCCTGATGTCGATGGGCTCGAACTCCTCCAGGCGCACCTGGGACCGGCTGCGCCAGATGTACCGGCTGACCGCCGAGTACGCCGGCTATCCGAGAATCCACGAACTGCGGGAGGAGATCCGGCTCGCCCTGCCCAAGCCGAGGGGCAAGGGCGGCAGCAGCGCACAGGTGTGAGCGCACAGGCCCAGAACCTGTGCGCCGGTCTGCCTACCACCCCACCGTCCAGCTCATGCGGTGACTTTGGCGACGAGCACGCACGCGTCGTCCTCGCGTCCCGCTTCGCCGAACTCCTCGACCACGGTCCGTACGCAGTCCTGCGCGCTGCGCGCCGCGCCGAACCGCGGGGCGAGGCCGAGCAGGCGGTCCACGGCGTCGGCCGAGCTGTGCCCGGGCACCACCCCGTCGGTGTACAGCAGGAGGAGGTCGCCGGGTTCCAGGGTCGCCTCGGCCTGCCCGTAGACGGCACCCGAGGTGGCGCCGAGCAGGACGCCGTCCGGTGCCTTCAGCATGCGCCCCGTCCCGTCGCGGTACAGCAGCGGGGCGGGGTGTCCCGCCTGTGCCCAGACCAGCGTGCGGGTCGCGGGCCGGTAGCGGCAGCAGACGGCACTGCCGAGGGCGGGCTGCACGGTGGCGTCCAGTAACTGGTTGAGCATGCCGAGCAGTTCACCGGGTTGTGTGCCGGCCAGGGCCATGCCCCGTACGGCGCCGAGCAGCGTCGCCATGCCGGTGGCGACGGCCACTCCGTGCCCGGTGAGATCGCCGACGCTGAGCAGGGTCTCGCCGTCGGACAGTTCCAGCGCGTCGTACCAGTCGCCGCCCAGCGGCGTGGTCGTCGTCGCGGTCAGACGGCGGGCGGCGAGGTCGAGGGTGCGTGGCCCCTGGTGCGGGAGCCGCAGGGAGCCGCGCCAGGGCGGCAGCACGGCGTCCTGCAGCTCGGCCGCGATCCGGTGCTCGGTCTGCTCCTGCCGGCGGTGGCGCTGCAGCGAGTCACGGGTCTCGTGCACCGTCCGCCGGCAGCGGCGCAGTTCGCTGACGTCCCGCAGCACGGCCCACATGGAGGTCGTGCTGCCATCGGCGCCGAGCACGGGCTCGCCCATCATGTGCACGGTCCGCACGGAGGCGTCGGGCCGGGCGATCCGGAACTCGCCGTCGATCGGCTTGGCGTCGACCAGGCAGTCCGTGACCATCGCGGTCAGCTTCGGCCGGTCCTCCTCCAGGACCAGTGAGGGCAGTTCGTCCAGGGTCAGGGCGGGGGCGTTCGGGGCGAGGCCGAGGATCTGGTACAGCTCCCCGGACCAGGTCGCCTCGTCCGTGAGCAGGTTCCATTCCGCGCTGCCGACCCGGCTGAGCAGCGAGCCGCCCGGGCCAGCGGGCGTCTCGACGGGTTCGGCGGGGGCGGCGGGCGCGGCCTCGGGGCCGTCCCGCAACTGGGCCAGGTGGGCGTCCAGATCGTCCAGTTGGTGCAGTGCGAGGTCGTACAGGGCGCGCTGCCAGCGTTCCTCCGGGTCCGCGCCGTCGCTCCGGGTGTCCCGCCGTACGGCGTCCACGTCGCCCTTGAGCCTCCGAGCCTGCGTGATCAACGCCTCGACCGAGCCGCGTCCGGGTGGCTGGGCGGCTGGGTGGTCCGCGGAGACTGGGGACGGCATGGCGCACTCCGATGGGGAACGGTACGGCCGGGAGGGACGGGGGGCCGCTACGACTCTCGCACAGCCCGCGACGCCCCGTAAGGGATTTGGCAACACACGATACGGTGGTGCTTCCGGCATATGCCAGAGTCTTCCCGGGGTGATCCCGGCGCACGAATGATGTACGCGTCCGGCGACCCAAGTCGTAGACGAGTTACTGGAGTTGCCGCATTGCGGACGTTTCTCGCGGACACCCCACCGGACGTTCGCCGCTCATGTGTTCGTGCACGCTCTGATCGTCTTGTACACGTCGAACTCTGACCGGATTTGGCGCCATGCGAGGCGCCCCCGAGGACTCCATAAGGGCATGGACGCCATCACAGTCGAACAGCCCGCCCAGGCCCGGCTCATCACCGCCGACGACCTGGAGATCCCCGTGCCCGCCACACTGCGCTACACCACGGACGATCCCCTGGCCGTCCAGGTGGACTTCCCCGCCGAGGCCGCCCTGGAGGGCGAGGAGGTCACCTGGATCTTCGCGCGCTCCCTGCTCGACCAGGGCCTGCGGGCCCCGGCCGGCCACGGGGACGTACAGATATGGCCGTACGGCCGCACCCGGACCGTCGTGGAGTTCCACTCGCCCCACGGCCTGGCCCTGCTGCAGTTCCCCGCCTCGGCGCTGCGCCTCTTCCTGCTGCGCACCTACACCGTGGTGGCGGCCGGACAGGAGGACGTGGCCGACGTGGTGGAGCGGGGGCTGAGCGCCCTGTTCGGCGGGGTGTGACGGGAACCGCCGACCACTTCGGCTTCTGTTCATCTCCGCCTCACCGCACCGGTATGGACCCTGAGCACCACCGCGGGCACCCTGGCGCGCGGTGTGCCGCAGGGGCACTCCGGTGACGAGGACGGGGCCAATGACACCGATCAGCCGAAGAGGCTTCGTGGGGCTCGGCGCCTCCGTGGCGGCGGGTGCGGCGCTGGGCGCCGGCACACTCCCCCAGAGCCCGAATGCGCTCGCTCTGGGAGGTACCCCCATCACGGCGGCCGCCGCGACCACGGCGACCGGCACGATCAAGGATGTGCGGCACGTGGTGATCCTCATGCAGGAGAACCGCAGCTTCGACCACTACTTCGGCCGCCTGAAAGGCGTGCGCGGCTTCGACGACCGCAGCGGCATCACCCTGGCCGGCGGCTACCCGGTCTTCAGCCAGCCGAACGGAACGGGCCGCCAGTACCCGTGGAAGCTCAGCGCGACACCGCCGGCCGGCGGCAGGGACGGTGAAACCCTGGCCCAGTGCAACGGCGACCTGCCCCACTCGTGGTCCTCGCAGCACTCCGCCTGGAACAAGGGCCGCATGGACAACTGGGTCGCGGGCGTCGGCAACGTCCGCTCGCTCGGCTACCTGGACCGCTCCGACATCCCCTTCCACTACGCGCTCGCCGACAACTACACCGTCTGCGACGCCTACTTCTGCTCCGCGCTCAGCGCGACCGGCCCCAACCGCACCTACCTGTGGAGCGGCAAGGTCGACGCCTCCTCCCACGACGGCGGCGACGAGTCCGGCCTGACCTGGCAGAACTACGCCGAGGCGCTGCAGGCCGCCGGGGTGACCTGGAAGGTCTACCAGAACGCGGCCGACAACTACGGTGACAACGGCTGCGCCTACTTCACGAACTTCGCGAACGCCAAGGCGGGCGACCCGCTGTACGACCGCGGCATGTCCTCGGTACCGAAGGTGACCGGCTCGACCCCCGATGACATCGCCGCCGCCCTCAAGGCCGACGTGCTCGCGGGCACGCTCCCGCAGGTCTCCTGGATCGTCCCCAACCAGGCCTTCTCCGAGCACCCCTACGCCCCGCCCGGCGACGGCGCCCACTTCGTGAACCTCGTCTACCAGGCCCTCGCCGCCGACCAGGACGTCTTCGACTCGACGGTCCTGTTCCTCACCTACGACGAGAACGACGGCTGCTTCGATCACGTGCCCCCGCCGGTGCCGCCCGCCGGAACGCCCGGGGAGTTCCTGAACGGGGTGCCGTACGGCTTCGGCTTCCGCGTCCCGATGATCGTCATCTCGCCCTGGACACGCGGCGGCTGGGTCTCCTCCGAGGTCTTCGAGCACACCTCGGTGCTGCGTTTCCTGGAGACCTGGACGACCGCCCTCGGCACGCCCGCCAGGTGCCCCCACATCAGCGACTGGCGGCGCAAGATCAGCGGCGACCTCACCGGCGTCTTCGACTTCGCCGCCCCGGTCCACGGCCCCGTCTCCCTGCCCGCGACGAGCGTCACCGGCATCGCCACCTGCGGCCCGCTGCCCAACCCGGTGCCGGCCGACAACGCCCTGCCCGCCCAGGAGCCCGGCACCCGCCCGGCCCGCGCGCTGCCCTACCAGCCGAACGGCTGCCTGGACCGCCTAGAGTTCGGCGCCGCCGGTGAGATCGTCGCCTGGTTCACCATGGCCAACCAGGGCAGCCCCGCCTCCCGCGCCGCCCACTTCTCCATCCACCCGAACGCCTACCGGGACACCACCCCCTGGCAGTACACGGTCGACGCCGGCGGCACCGCCTCCGACTCCTTCAGCATCGGCACGGGCTACGGCGGCGGCAGGTACGACCTGACCATGGTGGGGCCCAACCGATTCCTGCGCCGCTTCCAGGGCGACGCCACCAAGGCGGGCAAGGCGGCGGAGGTGAGCACCCGGTACGCGGTCGAGCCGGGCACGGGCAGGCTCGCCCTCTACGTCAGGATGACCAACTCGGGCACGGCGCCGGTGAAGTTCACGATCACCTCCCGCCACTACCGCGGCGACGGCCCCTGGACCTACACCGTCGCCGCGGGTGCCTCGACGGAGGACTTCTTCAACGCCGTCGCGTACCAGAACGGCTGGTACGACTTCACGGTGACCGTCGACTCCGACGCGACCTGGTCGCGCCGGCTCACCGGCCACCTGGAGACGGGAGCCGCGAGCGTCAGCGGCTGAACGCGGCGGATGCCACGGCCGAGCCCCTGGTTCCGCCGGCCACCTGGTCGAGCCGACGTATGGGGTCGGCCTCCATGTGGCCGGCGCCCAGTACCGCCACGGTGCCCCGGGGGCGCCGGTTGCCGCAGCGGGCCTCAGTACCGCAGGACTCCCGCGATCCCGTTCGCGTCAGCCAGCACGCCGTCGGGGACGAAGCGGACGTCTGCGCCGGTCTCCAGGCACTGCTCGACGATCTCGTCCACGATGTCCTCGCGGGCGTCGAGATCGCCGGGCTCCGCCGGCACCAGGTGCTCGCCGAGGTCGCGGACGGCCGCCCGGAAGTTCTCCTCCACGGCGAGCAGCCGGACCCGGCCCTCGCGGGCGCTCTGCCACAGCTCGTCCAGACCGGCCGCGAAGGTCCGGTGACCGCGGGCCGAGGTCAGCTCCCGGACCACGTCCGCGGTGTCCTTGCGGGCCTCGGCCTCCAGTACCGGTCGCAGTGCCTGCCACACCGCCTCGGGGCCGGCGTGCGCGAGGCCGCCGTGCGGGACGTGGACGGCGTCCTTGGCGGCGCTGCCGACCTCGTCCAGCAGGGACAGCGCCGCCTGTTCGCCGGTGACGTACAGCGGCCTGGGCTGGTCGCGCAGGACCGTGTTCATGGCGGTGTCCGCCTCGCGCAGGAACTGCCGGGTGCCCTCGTCGCTGAAGGTGCTCGGCAGGCCGCCGGTGCGCATCTGGCGCTCGGGGTCGAAGTTCTCCTGCCGGCGCTCCAGCGGGAAGCCGCCCGAGCGGTCCGGCACCACGCGGTCGTCGCCGCCGCTCCACAGGGTGACGCGGTCCGCGGAGACCGACAGCACCCAGAAGCGCCGTCCGGCCGCCTGCGCGGCGACCAGGTTGCGGGTGAGGAAGGTGTCCGAGAGCACCACCCGCTCGGGGACGGTGCGGGCCAGGGACCACACCTGGTGCTCCCCCGGGGCGGCGAAGATCACCAGGCCGTCCTCGGCGTGGGCCAGATCCACTTCCGTGAGGGCCCGGTCGAGCTGCGCCACGACCTCGTTGCGCCGCTCACGGGTGACGGCGGGGTCGGACTCCAGACGTCTGCGGGCCTCGCTGACCACATTGCGCAGCCGGACGGGATCCTGGCCGTTCTCGGGTTCGCGGCGGTGCGTCGGGGTCAGCACCGACACCGCCGGATACGGACGCGGGCGCCGGAGTTCGGCGAGGGTCGCGGGACTCAGTGCGTGCTCCATGACAGCACGATAGGTCCGATTCACATGTCCGGCATTCGGGGTAACCCGGACCGAAGGCCCAAGGATCTCCCCGCTCACCACGGTGACGCGACAGCCCGCGGACCGTTACCGTACCGGCCAGTAACCGGATCGCAGCGCATCCCCGGAGGCCTGACATGCCGCAGCTCGAACTCGACGGAGCGGCCCTGACGTACGACGACGAGGGTCCCCGTGACGCACCGGGGGCGCCCCTCGTGTTCGTCCACGGCTGGACCGCCGACCGGCACCGCTGGGATCACCAGGTCGCGCACTTCTCGCCGGGGCGCCGGGTGATCCGGCTGGACCTGCGCGGGCACGGCGAGAGCACCGGGGCCGGGGTGCGCACCATCGCGGAGCTGGCCCAGGACGTCCTCGCCCTGCTCGATCACCTGAAGGTCGAACGGTTCGTGCTGGTCGGCCACTCGATGGGCGGGATGATCGCGCAGACCATCGCCCTGGCCCATCCCGAGCGGGTGGAGCGGATGGCGCTGGTGGGCTCCATCGGCCGGATGACGTACAGCCGTGGCCGGGGGCTGCTGATGGCCCTCTCCACCCTCGTGCCGTACAAGCTGTTCGTCGCCGCCAACATCCAGCGCGCCTTCGCGCCCGGCTATCCGCGCGAGGAGATCCGCGCGCACCTCCGCGCCTCCGCGGCGACCCCCCGCGAGGTCGTGATGACGCTGTACGGCGCGATGCGTGCCTTCGACGTCCTGGACCGGGCCGGCGAGATCCGCACCCCCACGCTGATGGTGCACGGCTACCACGACGTCCAGCTGCCGGTGCGGCAGATGCTCCGGATGGCCAAGGCCTACCCGGACGCGGTCGTGCGCATCCTCGACGCGGGCCATGAGCTGCCGCTGGAGAAGCCGGCCGAGCTGACCGCCGTACTGGAGCGGTTCGTGACCGAGAGAGCCTGATGACTCCGGGTGTGTGAGGAGGTCTTTGCCCGTGGCCGGTTCCCGACGGCACCGGCCCGGCGGTGTTGACTGCCTCGGGCAACTGCCGGAGGCTGACCATGTAGGTGCTAGATACAACTGGTTTGCGGGTCGGTCCCTGGTTCACCTGGGAAGGCTGAGGCGAGCGAGAGAGTCGGTCTCGCGCCGGAGGCAGGAGGTAGCGGATGTGCGGCATCACCGGATGGGTCTCCTTCGACCGCGACCTCACCACCGAGGGCACCACGCTGGACGCGATGACCGAGACGATGGCCTGCCGGGGCCCGGACGACCGCGGCACCTGGGCGCAGGGCCCGGCCGCCCTCGGGCACCGCCGGCTCGCGATCATCGACCTCCCCGGCGGCCGGCAGCCGATGTCCCTCGACACCGCCGAGGGGCCCGTCGCCCTGGTGTACTCCGGAGAGGCGTACAACTTCACCGAGCTGCGCCGGGAACTCCAGGGCCGCGGCCACCGGTTCACCACCGACTCCGACACCGAGGTCGTGCTGCGCGGCTACCTCGAATGGGGTGACGCGGTCGCCGAACGGCTCAACGGGATGTACGCGTTCGCCATCTGGGACGGCCGCCACGGCAGGCTCGTGATGATCCGCGACCGCATGGGCATCAAGCCGTTCTACTACCAGCCCACCCCCGACGGCGTCCTGTTCGGCTCCGAGCCCAAGGCGATCCTCGCCCACCCGCTCGCCCGCCGGAGGCTCGCGCTGAACGGGCTGCGGGAACTGTTCGTCCTGGTCAAGACGCCCGGGCAGGCGATCTGGGACGGCATGCGCGAGGTGGAGCCGGGCACGGTCGTCACCGTCGGCCGCTCCGGCCTCTCCACCCGCGTCTACTGGCGGCTCCGGACCCGTCCGCACACCGACGACCGCGACACCACCATCGCCACCGTGCGCTCACTGCTCGACGACATCGTGCGCCGCCAGCTGGTCGCCGACGTCCCCCGCTGCACCCTGCTCTCCGGCGGCCTCGACTCCTCCGCGATGACCGCGATCGCCGCCCGTCAACTGGGCGAGCAGGGCGAGAAGGTGCGCAGCTTCGCCGTCGACTTCGTCGGCCAGACCGACAACTTCGTCGCCGACGAACTCCGCCGCACCCCCGACACGCCCTTCGTGCACGACGTGGCCGAACTGGCGGGCACCGACCACCAGGACATCGTCCTCGACGCGCAGTCCCTCGCCGACCCCGCCGTGCGCGAGCAGGTGATCCGCGCCCGCGACCTGCCGGCCGGCTTCGGCGACATGGACACCTCGCTGCTGCTGCTCTTCCGCGCCATCCGCGAGAAGTCCACGGTGGCCCTGTCCGGCGAGTCCGCCGACGAGGTCTTCGGCGGCTACCTGCAGTTCTTCGACGAGGAGGCACGCCGCGCCGACACCTTCCCCTGGCTGGTCGGCATGGGCCGGCTCATGGGCGACGACGCCGAGGTGCTGCGCGCCGACCTCCGCACGGCTCTGGACCTGGAGGGGTACGCCGCCGACGGCTACCGCACCGCGGTCGCCGTCATCGACCGGCTGGACGGCGAGAGCGACTTCGAGTACCGGATGCGGCAGATGAGCCATCTGCACCTCACCCGCTTCGTCCGCGCCCTGCTCGACCGCAAGGACCGGATGAGCATGGCCGTCGGCCTGGAGGTCCGGGTGCCGTTCTGCGACCACCGGCTGGTCGAGTACGTCTACAACGCCCCCTGGGCGCTGAAGTCCTTCGACGGCCGGGAGAAGAGCCTGCTCCGCGAAGCGGCCGCGGACGTCCTGCCGCGCTCGGTGTACGAGCGGGTCAAGAGCCCGTACCCGTCCACGCAGGACCCGCAGTACGCCCGCGCCCTCCAGGAACAGGCCAAGGAGCTGCTGTCCCGCCCCTCCCACCAGGTCTTCGACCTCGTCGACCGCGACCGGCTCCGCCAGGCCGCCGAACGCGAGGAGCCGGTCAGCACCCAGGCGGCCCGGCGAGGCCTGGAACGCGCCCTGGACCTCGCACAGTGGCTGGAGCTCTACACCCCCGAGGTGACGCTCAGCTGAGGCCGATGGCACGGTCCGCTGCCGCCGGCGTGGGCAGCCACCACGTCGTCACCGGCTCCCACACCAGAACCCGCGTGCCGGTGCCGAGCCGCGCGGCGGTGAAGGAGCGGCCCCGGTGCGCGGCCGAGGCGGCCACGGTCACCGTGTCCACCCGGCGGGCCTCGGGATCCGCCGGGTCGCCGATGGTCCGGACGTCGGCGTAGGCGGTCCGGCCCGCCGCGAGCCGGTAGCCTCCGGTGCCGCCCGCCGGTGTCGGCAGGGCGGCGCCGTCCAGGTCCCTGAAGGTCACCGTGGGCACGCGGTCGACGACGCACGCGCGGGTGCCGCGGTTGGTGACGCTGGTACGCACCACGGTCGGGTCGCCGGCCACGGCCTTCGCCCGGACCGTCAGCGACCTGTCGGCACAGCGGGCGGGCGGGGCGTGGCCCGTGGCGGCCTGGCTCTGCGGTGCGGTCAGCAGCAGGACCGCCGTGGCCGCGGAGGCGGCGGGTACGGCGATGGCGGCGCGGATGCGCATGGCGGGTTCCCCCTGTCGTGGTCACGTACGGGATGCGGCGGCCCTGAGCGCACGCCTGCCCAGTGTGACGGCCCGGATGCGTGGGAGGTTGTGCCGGATTCGTGCCTGTTACCCGGTTGCGTCGCCGCTGTCATCAGTGGGCGGTGCTCGCGCTGCTGCTCCAGTTGCCGCCGTTCGCCGGGCAGGAGCTGCCGCTGGGCGGCAGGGTGCCGTAGAGCAGGAAGTCGTCGACCTTCCGGTGGACGCACTTCGAGGAGCCGTACCCGGTGTGGCCGTCGCCCTTGTTGTCGAGCACCACGGCCGACGAGCCGAGCCGTGCGGCCGTCTCCACGGTCCACCGGTACGGCGTCGCCGGGTCGCCGCGCGTGCCCACGAGCAGCATCCTCGCCGAGTGGACGTCCTTCACCCGGTCGCGGATGAAGTCGGTGCCCTTGGGCCGGCCGTAGCACATGAGCAGCTGGGTGAGCCGGTAGCGGCCGAAGACCGGCGAGGCCTTCTCGTACGCCGGCAGCAGGTCCCTGAGGTCCCTGGTGAGCCGGTCCGCGTCGGGACGGTCGGGGTCGTCGGCGCAGTTGACCGCCATCAGCGCGGACGCCAGATTGTCCGACGGGACGTTCTGCGGATCGACGAGACCGCCGTTCCTCGGCTGCCCCTCGCGGGGCGGAGCGGCGCCGCCGTCGGCGAAGTTCAGCACGCCACGCGTGTCACCGTCCTCCGTCAGCGAGGCCAGCGCGCGCTCCAGGGCGGGCCACAGCTCCCTGCTGTACAGGGCCTGTCCGATGGCGCCCACCAGGTCCTGGCCCGAGAACGTGCCGCCGAAGTCCATCGGGGCGGGGTTCGCGTCGAGCGAGCGCACCAGTCCGGTCACCTGGTCCCCGGCCGCACGCCGGTCCTGGCCGAACGGACAGGCGACGTCCGTCGTACACCAGTCCAGGAAATCGTCCAGCGCGGTCTGCTCCCCCTCCGCGCCGGCCAGCCCCTGCTCGGACAGCGGCTCGGTCAGGGTGTCCACGCCGTCCAGGACGAGCCGGCCGACCTTGTCCGGGAACTGCGCCGCGTACACCGCGCCGAGCCGCGTTCCATAGGAGAAGCCGAGGTAGTTGAGCTTCTTGTCGCCGAGGGCCTGGCGGATGACGTCCAGGTCGCGGGAGGCGTCCACGGTGCCGATGTGCTGCAGCACCGGGCCGGAGTGCCGGGCGCACTCGTCGGCGGACTTCCGCAACTTCGTGAGCAGCGCCCGCGGATGGGCGAGGTCGGCGTGGCGGCCCGTCGCGGCCGCGGCCTCGTCGCTGCCCTTGCCGCAGCTGACGGGGGAGGACCGGCCGACGCCGCGCGGGTCGAAGGTGACCACGTCGTAGCCGTTGGTCAGGTCCATGAACTCCTTGCCGTCGGAGGCGAGTTCGGGTATGCCCGCGCCGCCCGGGCCGCCGAAGTTCAGCAGCACCGAGCCCTGCGACTTCCCGGTCGCCCGATAGCGGGCCAGGGCCAGGTCGAGGGTGCCCGCGCGGGGCCGGGCGTAGTCGAGCGGGACGGTGACCTTCGCGCACTGGAGGTCCCCGGGCATGTCCGGGCCCTTGCAGGCCGCCCACGTCACCTTCTGCCGGTAGAACCGGGACAGGTCGGGCTGTGGCTCCGGCCGGTCGGTGCCGGCCCGGGGGAGCCCGGCTCCGAGGAGTGCCAGGGCGAGGGCTCCGGCGCCCGCGCAGCGCCGCACGGCGGGCCGTCTGGACAGCTTGGCCAGCATCGAATCGCCTCCCGGGACGCCTGTCACGGACCGGGGGACGGCGCCCTCGACCCACCATAAGCGGGCCCCGGGGGGCCCGCCTCCGGGCGAGCGGGACGGCGCCCGGTGCCGTACCCTTCGCGCCCTCCATGCCCGTTGGCGATCATTGAGCGGCTTTACATGCAGTTCGATAACAGTGTCGCTCGACGGGGTGAAAGACCGATAAGCCATAACTCGGATGGTTCGCCTGCGTTCTATGAGGTGCGGGTGAGTGCCCGCGACGACGTCTGGAAGGCAGGGAACCTATGAGACGGGCAACCCGAAACGGTGTGATCGCCGTCGCCGCCGCCTCCGGGGCGATGGCCCTGGCGCTGCCGGTGTCCGCCGCCTTCGCGGCCGACGGCGCGGGCGCCGACGGCTCCGCGGCCGGCTCGCCCGGGCTGATCTCCGGCAACGGCATTCAGCTCCCGGTGCACGTGCCGGTCAACGTGTGCGGCAACACCGTGAACGTGCTGGGGCTGCTCAATCCGTCCGCCGGCAACGCCTGCGCGAACCGTGGCACCGGCTCAGGCGGGTCGTCCACGTCACGCGGGACGTCCGCCCGCGGCGGCGCGCAGGACTCGCCCGGCGTGCTGTCCGGCAACGACCTGCAGCTTCCCGTCGACCTTCCGGTCAACGTCAGCGGCAACAGCGTCAACGTGGCCGGTGCGGGCAACCCGGCCGTGGGCAACCAGTCCGTCAACGGCGAGGCGCCCGGCACCCCCCGCCGTCCGCGCACCCCGGCCCCGAGACCACCGGCCCCCACGAAGCACCGGCCCAGCCCGCGCGCCCACGCCGTCGCGCAGTCGGCGGCGCTGGCGCACACCGGAATGGACGTGACGGCCCCCGCCGTCGCCGGCAGCGCCACGCTCCTCCTCGCGGGCACGGCCCTCTACCGCCGCTTCCGCTCCGGTCACAACGGCTGACCCGCCACCCCTGGAAAGGCCCCACCGGACACCGGCCCGGTGGGGCAGGCATCGCCCACGGGCCGGCGGCGTCACCGGGCGCGGTAAGTTGATCAGGTGAGGGCGGACGGCATACGCGGGCGATGGCGGGCCCTGCCCCGCCCGGCGCGCTGGGCACTCGTGGTGTACGTCGGCGGATTCCTGGAGGGGGCCTGCTACCACGCCCTCGACCTGCTGCGGGGCGGCATCCACGCCTACTCCGGCGTCGGCCCGCTCCCGGTGCGGGTGTTCTTCACCGCCCTGGTCGCCCTCGACCCCCTGGTCGTCGTCCTGACCCTGCGCGCGCGGCCCTCGGCCCTCTGGGCGGCGGGCGGCGTGATGACGCTGGACGTCCTCGCCAACCGGTACGTCAACTGGTCCTGGGTGACGACGGACCCGGGGCAACTGCTGCGCCCGGTCGGGCTGTTGCCCATCACCCTGTTCGGGCTGTTCGTCGCGGCGACGGTGCTTCCCCTGCGGAACGCCTTCACCGGCGCGGCCCCGCGGCATCCCGGCGCGCGCTGCGCCGGGTGACGTCCCCGCTCACGACGACGTCGGCAGGGTCGCCCTGAGGAGTCCGGCCCGGGCCACGAGGTGACCGCCGCCCTCGACCCGCGGCGGGTGCTACGCGGCGAACGCGTCGACACCCGTCAGTTCCGCCGACAGCTGCCACAGCCGGGCCGCCTGCTCCGGGTCGGTCGCCCAGTCCTTGACGCCGCCGCGCTGTTCGCCCTCCGGGGCGGGTCCGGCGATGTCGCAGTCCTCCAGATAGACGCCGCCGATCCCGTCCAGCTGCGGCGAGGTCGCCGCCCACACCTGGGTGGCCGCGCCCTGTGGCGGGGTCTTGAAGCCCTCGGGGTCGAGCACGTTGCCGTGCTCGTCGATCCACCCGCGCTCGATCATCTCCTCCTTGGGCAGATGCCGTTGCAGCGGGGTGATGATGCCGCCGGGGTGCAGGGCGAAGGCGCGGACGCCGGCGTCGCGGCCGAGCTTGTCGAGCTGAACGGCGAACAGGACGTTGGCGGTCTTGGACTGGCCGTAGGCCTCCCACTTGTCGTAGCCACGCTGCCAGTGGATGTCGTCCCAGCGGATGCCGGAGAAGTGGTGGCCACGGGAGGAGACGGAGACGACCCGGGCGCCGCCCGGTGCGATCGCGGGCCACAGACGGTTGACGAGGGCGAAGTGACCGAGGTGGTTGGTGGCGAACTGGGCCTCCCAGCCGGGCCCCACCCGGGTCTCCGGGCATGCCATGATCCCGGCGCTGTCGATCACGATGTCGATGTTCCGTCCCGAGGCGAGGAACCGCTCGGCGAAGCCGCGTACGCTCTCCAGGTCGCCGAGGTCCAGCTCGTCCAGTTCGACGCCGGGGAGGCCGGCCAGCGCCTGCTCGGCCGTGGCCGGGCGGCGGGCGGGTACGACCACGTGGGCGCCGGCCTTGACGAGCGCGCGGGTGGTCTCCAGACCGATGCCCGAGTAACCGCCCGTGACCAGGGCGAGCCTTCCGGTCAGGTCGATGCCCCGCAGGACGTCGTCGGCGGTGCTGGTGGCGCCGAAACCGGATCCGATCCTGTGCTGTGCAGTGCTCATGTCCGAACGCTAGGGATTCGAGTGCGCTCGAAGTCAAGCCGTGCCCGCGCGACGGCTGATCTTGCCGTGGCGCGGCCTCCCTTGATCCGGAAGGATGCGGTGCGGCAGTCCGGTCCCGACGGAAATGGAGCGCATCGATGACCTCTGCGGCCCCCCACGACCTCGTCGTCACGCAGGCCACCCTCGCCGACTGGCCGGTGATCGCCGGATGGGCGGCGGCGGAGGGCTGGAACCCCGGACTGTCCGACGGGCCCGCGTTCTTCGCCCAGGACCCCGACGGGTTCTTCCTCGGCCGCATCGACGGGGAGCCGGTCTCGGCCATCTCCGTCGTCAACTACGGCGCGGACTACGCCTTCCTCGGCTGCTACCTCGTCCGCCCCGACCTGCGCGGCCACGGCCACGGCCTCACCACCTGGAAGACCGCCCTCGCCCACGCGGGCGACCGCACCGTCGGCCTGGACGGCGTCGTCGCCCAGCAGGACAACTACCGCCAGTCCGGGTTCGAACTCGCCTACCGCACCATCCGGTTCACCGGTACCGCCCCGAGGCAGGAGACGCCCGCCGGTGTCCGTCCGGCCGGTCCCGCCGACCTCGCCGCGATCACCGCCTACGACAGCGCCTGCTACCCGGCCGACCGTCCGCGCTTCCTCGCCGAGTGGCTCACCGGCCCCGGCCACCGGGCCTTCGTCCGCCACGACGGCGCACGCCTCACCGGCTACGGCGTGCTGCGGCCCGGCCGGGACACCCTGCGTATCGGGCCCCTCTTCGCGGACACCGCCGACGACGCACGCGCCCTCTTCGCCGCCCTCACGGCCGACGTCGCCGGACACGAGGTCGCCATCGACGTGCCCGAGCCGAACGCGGCCGGCGTCGCGCTCGCCGAACAGGCCGGACTCCAGGCCTCGTTCGAGACCGCCCGCATGTACACCGGGTCCGTCCGCCCGCACGCCCAGGACCGCGTGTTCGGGGTCACCACGCTCGAACTCGGCTGACACGCGGGCACGGGGCCGTACGGCCGGCCACGACCGCGCCGCACAGAGCGCTACGGCACCGGCTCGGTCAGCGCCTCCGCCGCCGGGGCAAGGGGGTCCCGCCGCGGCGGGAAGGCGTACCGCCGGCCCGCCGCGGCCCTCGCCGGCGCCAGGACGGCCGGTACGGTGAGCGAACCGGCCCGGATCCGCGGCCCGCTGGACTCCGGCCCGACCACCGGCCCACCCCCGACGGCACTGGTGCCCGGATCGAACGCGCCGGTGCGCCCCGCGGTCGTGCGCCAGGTCACGGACGCGCACGGGAGCGGCGTGCTCTGGTCCGGCAGATCGTCCACTTCACCGGCCCCGGCCGTGACGCCGGGGGGAAGGTCCACGGCGACGACCGGCCGGAGGGCCCGGCGCCCGGCTCGCCACCGCCGGGTTCCGGGCCGGGCCCGAGGAGACGCCGCCGATCGGCGGGACCGGCCGGCGGCGGCCTCGCGGCAAGCGTCCACTTGCAGCCCTCCGGCGCCGACGGCACCCGGCTGCTCGCCCGCATGGCCGCCGGCCCCGGCACGGTCGTCGCCGTGGTCGACCTCGCCGGGGACGAACCCGTCGGCGCCGCCCGGACGGAGCCGGCGCCCGGCACCCCGAGCGCCTTCGGCCGATGCCGGCGTCAGTGCCGTACCCGGGCCCGGTCCAGTGCCGCGACGCCGACCGCGGCCAGGGCGATCTGGATGAACCACTCGATCCAGTCGGGTCCCTTGGTGTCCGCGACGCCGAACCCGGCGGCGATGGCCGTGCCCAGCAGCGCGGCCACGATGCCGACCACGATGGTCCACAGAATGCCGATGTGCTGTCGTCCGGGGACGACCAGGCGCCCCAGCACGCCGATGACGAGCCCGATGACGAGGGCGCTGATGATGCCCGAGATCTCCATGTCCACCCCTTTTCGTCGTGCCTCCCGCTCCTCGTCTGCCCGCTGGGAGCGGAGTCAGTCCGCTCCGCCTGTTGCCGGGGCTTTCTGTTCATCCGGGCTTCACGCCATGTACCTTTCAACCAATCGACGCGTGTAGAACCCTCAAGCGGGCTCTACGCGCGCAGACTTGGGCGCCCGCACCGCCTCTCCCCACCCCTCATGGAGGTTCGCCGGATGCTTGGATCCAGGAGATCCCGCCGCAGACTCACCACCGCCCTGGCCGGATTCGGGCTGCTGCTCACCGGGGCCGCGGTCCAGGTCGGCAGCGGCACCGCCGCCCACGCGGCGACCACGCACCGCATTCTGTTCGACAACGCCCACGCCGAGACGGCCGGAAACGCCGACTGGATCATCTCCACCAGTCAGCCCGACCCGCTCGGCGAGGACTCCTCCCCGTCGGCCGAGACGGACTGGACCGGCGCCCTGTCCTCCTGGGGCGTGGCCCTGCAGAAGAGCGGCGGCTACAGCCTGAAGACGCTGCCCTCGGGCTCCAGCCTCAGCTACGGCGGCTCGTCCTCGACCGATCTGTCGAACTTCGACACGCTGGTTCTGCCGGAACCCAACACGCTGTTCACCAGCGCCGAGAAGACGGCGATCATGAACTTCGTGAAGAACGGCGGCGGTCTGTTCATGATCTCCGACCACACCGGGGCCGACCGCAACAACGACGGCCAGGACGCGGTCGAGATCCTCAACGACCTGATGACGAACAACGGCGTCGACTCCACCGACCCGTTCGGCTTCTCGATCGACTCGCTGAACATCACCTCCGGCTACCCGGCGGCGATCAGCGACAGCACCGACCCGGTTCTGCACGGCTCCTTCGGCACCGTCACCAAGAGCCTGATCGCCAACGGCACCACCGCCACCCTGAAGCCCGCCGACAACCCCTCCGTCAAGGGCCTGCTCTACCGCAGCGGTTACTCCGGCAACACCGGGGCGTTCTTCCTCACCAGCACCTTCGGCAGCGGCCGCGTCGCCTTCTGGGGCGACAGCTCCCCGATCGACGACGGCACCGGCCAGTCCGGCAACACCCTGTACGACGGCTGGAACGACTCAGGCGCCACCAACGCGGCCCTCGCCCTCAACGCCACCGCCTGGCTGGCCGGCTCGGGCACCAGCGGCGGCGGCGGCACCGGCGGCTGCACCGCCGCCCAGCTCCTCGGCAACAGCGGCTTCGAGTCGGGCAACAGCACATGGAGCGCCACGAGCGGAGTCATCACCGACTCCGCCGGTGAACCCGCCCGTTCGGGCTCGTACGACGCCTGGCTCGACGGCAACGGCACCGCCACCACCGACACCCTCTCCCAGTCGGTGACCATTCCGTCCGCCTGCACGTCGGCGAAGCTCAGCTTCTTCCTGCACGTCGACACGGCCGAGACCACGACCAGTACGGCCTACGACACCCTCAAGGTCCAGGTGCTCAACGGCTCCGGCACGGTCCTGGCCACGCTGGCGACGTACTCGAACCTCAACGCCGGCTCCGGCTACACCCAGCGCAGCTTCGACCTCAGCGGCTACGCCGGGCAGACCGTCACGCTGAAGTTCACCGGCACCGAGGGCTCCAAGTACCAGACGTCGTTCGTCGTGGACGACACCGCGCTGAACGTCAGCTGAAACGGCCGGGGGCGGGCCGTACGGGCCCGCCCCCGTTCCGTCACGCCGCCGGCACCGTCCGCTCCGGCGTGTTCCAGCCGGAGACCCGCACACTCGGCGCCGAGCCGTGCAGATCGGCCGTCCGGTAGGTGGCGGTCAGCGTCACCGACTCGCCCGGCCACAGGCTCACCTCGTTGTCCGACCAGCGCACCGGCAGCACCGGCTTGCCCCGCCCGTCCACGAGGTGCACGTCCGTCAGCAGCGCGGGAGTCTTCCCGCTGCCCGTGTTCCGCAGGGTGACCGTCGTGGTCGAGGTGCCCCCCGACGACTCGGTGGCCGCCGTCGCCGGCACCGGCACCCGCGCCATCGAGGCGAGCCCCTTGAGATCGGCGTAGCTCGTCGTCGGTGTGTAGTACCAGGTGGTGCCGTTCCAGTCGAGGGTGTCGGGCCGGGTGGAGAGCCAGTACACGTTCCGGCTCACCTCCTTGCCGTCCGCGTCCGTCAGGACCAGCCGGAGCAGATACGTGGACGGCAGTCCGCTCACCGCGGACGGCAGGGTGAGGGCGGTGCCGTGGGCCCCGTCGCCGCTCACCTTCAGTCCGCTGACGGCCTTGTCGTACCTCTGTGTGCCGTCGGGGTCGAAGAGCGTGGCGCGCGCGGTGAGTCCGCTCGCCGCGGCGTGCCGGTGGTTGACGACGACGACCGAGCGGTTGTCGTAGGAGTACTGGACGTGGAGCGGCTCGTTCGCCTTCTTCACGCCGAAGTAGGCCCCGCCCTGGTCCAGGTAGCGGTCCGTCAGCTGCCAGTGCAGGGAGGTCCAGCCGCTGTTGAACATCCAGTGGATGACTCCGGTGGAGGGCCGCGCGGAGTCCGTGGCGTTGCGGTCGTACGCCTCGAACTGGGCGCGGACGTTCTCGTACTGGGCCAGCTGGGCCTTGCGCACATAGTCGGCGAGGCTCGTGGGGGAGCCGTAGCGGCCGGTGAGGGCGGCGTCGTAGATCTTGAGCGTGCCGAAGACCGGGGACGGCGAGCGGTGGTACTGCTTGGCGTCCGGGTCCTTCCAGAGGGTGTCCAGTTCGGCGGGGGTCAGCATGCGGCGCAGGGTGTCGAGGGTGGGGATGCTGGGACCCGCGCTGGTCTCGGAGTTGAAGCCGGTGGCCCCGCCCTCGCGTTTGGCGTACCAGTAGGCGGGCGGCACCCAGTCGTACGGCCCGGTCATCTTCATGCCCGAGCCGCCGAGCCGGGGCGAGGGCTTCTCGGAGGCGGCGGAGACCACCGGAACGGGCCAGTCGGCGGCCTTCAGCGCGTCCAGGTAGGTCTTCTCGATCCTCGCGTCGGGGGCGAAGTCGCTGCCGATCAGGAAGGAGATCACGCTCGGGTGGTCGCGCAGCCGGGCGGCCTCGGCGGCCATGGACGCCTTCGCCACGGGGTAGTCGGCGGCGGTCCAGGGGTCGCCGGACTCGCCGCTCCCGTTGACCTGGCCCTCCCACTTGTCGCAGCACTCCCAGCCGGGGAGGGTGAGCACGCCGTAGCGGTCGGCCAGGTCGAAGAACTCGTCCGGCTCCAGGTGCCCTTCCAGGCGGATCGTGTTCAGGCCCAGGTCGAGCGCGTACTTCAGCCGGTCCTCGACATAGCCGCGGTCCCAGCGCAGGAACTCGTCCGGGGACCAGCCGCCGCCCTTGATGAGCAGCTTGCGGCCGTTGATCCGGTACTGGCGTGCGCCGTCGGCGTTCAGGGGCGCCCGGACGTCACGGATGCCGAAGGTCTGGTGCGCGGTGTCGGACGTCGTACCGGCGACGGACGCGGTGAGGTCGAGGCCGTACAGCGGTTGCCCGCCCATGCCGGCCGGCCACCACACCTTCGGCGAGGTGAGACGCAGGCCAGGGGTGTCGGCGGGGGAGAAGGTGACGGTCCTGGTCTCGTGGGCGGCGAGCGGGACCCGGCGGGTGAACGCCGTCGCGCCGATGTGCCCGGTGACCACGGCCGTGACCGCGGCGCCGGTGTCGTTGCGGACCTGTGCCTTCACCGTCAGGTCGGCGGTGGCCAGCGACGGCACGGCCAGCGCGGTGACGACATGGGCGTCGCGCAGAGCCACCGGGCCACCCCTGCGGACCACGACGTCCCGGACGATCCCCATGTTCCGGTCGGCCGGCGGCTGGAGCCAGTCGATCCAGCCCATGGTGAGGTTCTTGTCCGGGTCGTTGGGCTGGACGCGGAAGGCGACCGTGTTGGTGCCGGACCGGATCAGCGGGGTGACGTCCAGCTCGTGGTGCGGGTAGGCGCCCGTGACGTCCGCGGCCTTCGCCACCCGGTGGCCGTTGACATAGACGTCGGCCGCCGAGATCACCCCGCTGAAGTCGAGGAAGGTGCGCCGGGTGGTGTCCTCGACGGTGAAGTCGGAGCGGTACCACCAGGGGACCTGGAAGTCCGCCTTGGGGATCTTCCGCTGGTTGGTGGAGTAGAACGGATCGGCGTACACGCCGTCCGCGAGCAGCGCGGCCAGGACCGTCGAACGGGGACCCGCCGGGAACCAGCCCCTGGCCGGATAGCCGGGGGAGGAGACGGCCGCCGGTGAGTCGCTCACCTTCGCCGAGGACTGGATGGCGAATCCGCCGAGCGGGGCACCGGTGCCGGCCGCCGAAGGGACGCGGGTGACCGGGGCGGGCCCGTGCGGCGGCGCCGGATGCCGGACGCCGGCCCAGGCGCCGCTGGTCAGGGAGCCGAGCAGGCCGAGGACCAGCGCGGTGACGGCGTATCGGCGGGTGGGGACGGGGCGAGAGAACATGGCAGCAGCACCGGCCTCGTAAAGTTAGGAAACTTTACTAACGGGCCTCAAGCTAGGGCGCCGCACGGGCCGTGTCAACGACCTTGGCGCTGACAGGCCTTGAGGAAGGGCTCAGCTTCCGGCCGCCCGGCACGCGAACACCAGGTCGCGGGCCGTGTCCAGGGCCGTGGCGACCGCACCGAGCAGGACCGCGTCCTCGCCGAGCCGGCTCGGCGCGATCCGGGGGCGCAGCGGGGTGAGGGTGCGCACATGCTCCTGGACCGGGCGCAGCAGCAGGTCGACACTGTGGCCGACGCCGCCGCCGAGCACCACCAGGTCCGGGTCGAGCACGGCGGCCGCCGCCGCCACGGTGTGCGCGATCCGCTCGCCCTCCAGCTCCACCGCGCGCGCGGCGGCCGGATGGCCCTGCCGGGCCGCGTCGAAGACCGCCTTCGCCGTGAGCTGCCCGCTCATCCCGAACTCCCGGGCCGCCTCCACCACGGCCACCCCGGACACCGCGTCCTCCAGCCGCTCCGGCTTCTGCCGGCCCGGCCAGGGCAGGAAGCCGATCTCGCCGGCCAGCCCGTGCGCCCCTGTGAACAGCCGACCCTCGCTGACGACGCCCATGCCGAGTCCGGTGCCGATCAGGATGTACGCGAACAGCCGGCTGCCCCTGCCCACGCCGTACGTGTACTCGCCGAGCGCGGCGAGATTGGCGTCGTTGTGCACCTCCAGCGGTACGCCCAGCTCCTCGCGCATCCGGTCGACGAGCCCCGGCCGCCCCCAGCCGGGCAGGTGCATCGCGTACCGCACCCGCCGCTGCTTCGGGTCGTAGACACCGGGGGTGCCGACCACCCCGTGCACCACCTCGGCGGGGTCCACGCCCGAATTGGCGATCACCTGGCGGGCGGTGCCCACGACCAGATCGGCCAGTGCCGCGGAGGCACGGGCCCGGTTGCGTACGTCGGACCGGGCGACGACCGTGCCGTCCAGGTCGGCCACCGCCACCCGCAGCCAGCTCCGGCCGATGTCCACGCCGAGTGCGTACCCGGCGGCCGGGTCGGGGGCGTAGAGCACGGCGGTGCGTCCGCGCTCCGGGGCCTGGGTGCCGACCTCGTGCACCAGGCCGGCCGTCTCCAGGGAGGCCAGCGCGCTGGAGACCGTCGGCTTCGACAGGCCGGTCTCACGGGCGAGTTGGGCGCGCGAGGCGGCGCCGAGGGCGCGCAGCCGGTCCAGCAGCAGCCGCTCGTTGGTGCTGCGCAGCCGCCGGCGGCTCCAGGGCTCCTGCGGCTCTTCGACGTCACTGGCGGTCATCGGACCATTCTCAGGTATTCCCGGCGCCTACTTGACGCCCCTAGTAAGGCTCCTTAACTTTATCGGCCAGTCAGCCCGCCGGGTGCCGAGGCCGCCCGTGGCGTCAGGAGTCCCCATGTCCGGTAGTCCGCCGCCCCCGGGTGGTTTCGTCCGCCGTGTCGGCCTGTTCCAGGCCACGGCCATCAACATGAGCCAGATGTGCGGCATCGGCCCGTTCGTCACGATCCCGCTGATGGTCACCGCCTTCGGCGGCCCCCAGGCGGTCATCGGCTTCGTCGCGGGCGCCGTCCTGGCGCTGTGCGACGGACTGGTCTGGGCCGAGCTCGGTGCCTCGATGCCCGGCTCCGGCGGCAGTTACGTCTATCTGCGCCAGGCCTTCCAGTACCGCACGGGCCGGCTGATGCCGTTCCTGTTCGTGTGGACGGCGATGCTCTTCATCCCGCTGATCATGTCCACGGGCGTGGTCGGCTTCGTGCAGTACCTGGGCTATCTGGCCCCCGGTCTCGGGCGGACGGCGGGCGACCTGACCGGCCTCGGCGTCATCGCCCTGGTCGTGCTCCTGCTGTGGCGCGGCATCGAGCACATCGCCCGGATCACCACCGTGATGTGGACCGTGATGATCGCCTCGGTGCTGCTGGTGATCACCGCCGCGGCCACCGACTTCAGCCCGCACCTGGCCTTCACCTACCCCTCGGGCGCCTTCGACCTGGCCGGCGACCGCTTCTGGCTCGGCTTCGCCGCGGGCCTGACCATCGGCATCTACGACTACCTCGGCTACAACACCACCGCGTACATGGGAGCCGAGATCAAGGACCCCGGCCGGACGCTCCCGCGCTCGATCCTGTTCTCCATCCTCGGCATCATGGCGATCTACCTGCTGCTGCAGATCGGCACCCTAGGCGTCGTCGACTGGCGGCGGATGACCGACGCGCACGACATCGCCTCCACCTCGGTCGCCTCGGCGGTGCTGGAGAAGACCTGGGGCAAGGGCGCCGCCGACACGGTCACGGTGCTGATCCTCGTCACGGCCTTCGCCTCGGTCTTCACCGGCCTGCTCGGCGGTTCCCGGGTCCCCTACGACGCCGCCCGCGACCGCGTCTTCTTCCGGCCGTACGAGAAGCTGCACCCGCGGCACCGCTTCCCGACGCTGGGCCTGGCGACCATGGGCGTGATCACCGCGGTCGGTTTCCTGATCGGCCGCCACACCGACCTGGCCACCCTGATCCAGCTGCTGACCACGGTGATGGTGATCGTCCAGGCGCTCGCCCAGATCCTGGCGCTGACCGTGCTGCGCCGGCGCCGGCCGGACCTGCGCCGCCCCTACCGGATGTGGCTCTACCCCCTGCCGAGCATCATCGCGTTCGCCGGCTGGTGCGTGATCTACGGCTACGCCGACAGGAACTCCCCGGGCCGTCACCCCATCGAGTGGTCGCTGGCCTGGCTGGCCCTCGGCTGTGCGGCCTTCGTCGTCTGGGCGGGGCTGGAGAAGGTGTGGCCGTTCGGCGAAAGGGAGATCACCGAGGAGTACAAGGCCTTTGAGATGAGCTAGAGTTGCGGCAGTCTTCGCGAGCCTCCCCGGATCGGACGCCATGTCCGCCGGGGACGCTGCGTTGATGACCGAGACATTCCCGGCGGACGTGACCGTCTGCCCCGCAGCCCCCGAGGACCGGCCCACCGTCGAACGGCTGTGGCTGCTGTTCCGCCACGACCTGTCCGAGTCCGAGGGCACCCTGCCCGGCCCGGACGGCACCTTCCGCGGCGAGCGGGTCGAGTACGCCCTCACCCGGCCGGACTGGGCGCCGTACCTGTTCCTGAAGGACGGGCGTCCGGCCGGCTTCGCCTTCGTCCGCGGGCTGGACGGGCCCGTGCGGGTGCTGAACAGCTTCTTCGTCGTACGCGGCGCACGGCGGCGTGGTGTCGGCACCCGCCTCGCGCAGGACGTGCTGCGCCGGCACCCCGGCGCCTGGGAGATCGCCTTCCAGAAGACCAACCCGGCCGCCGTACGTTTCTGGCCGCACGTCGCCCGGTCGCTGGCCGGAGATGCCTGGACCCGTGAGCTCCGGCCGGTGCCTGACCGGCCGGAGCTCCCCCCGGACGTGTGGATCTCGCTCGCCGTGACCGGCTGAGCGGGAGCCGGACGCCTTGACGTGCAAGTAATTGCCTGCATAACGTTGAGTGTGCGATCGGAGGACGTCACCGGGATGGACAAGGTCTTCAAGGCGCTGGCCGACGACACGCGCAGGCGCCTGCTGGACCGGCTCCACGAGAACAACGGCCAGACGCTGGGCGAGCTGTGCGAGCGGATCGCCATGACGCGCCAGTCGGTCACCCAGCATCTCGCCGTCCTGGAGGCCGCCAACCTGATCGGCACGGTGCGGCGGGGGCGGGAAAAGCTGCACTACCTCAACCCCGTGCCGCTCCACGAGATCCAGGAGCGGTGGATCGACAAGTTCGAGCGCCCGCGCCTGGACGCGCTCGGTGCCCTGAAGCGACGAGCCGAGGAAGCCATGACCGACAAGCCGGGTTTCGTGTACGTCACCTACATCGCGAGCACGCCCGAGAAGGTCTGGGAGGCGCTCACCGACGCCGACCTGACGGCCGCCTACTGGGGCCACCGCAACGAGTCCGACTGGCGGCCGGGCTCCCCCTGGGCGCACGTGCGCACCGACGGTTCGGGAACCGCCGACGTGGTCGGCCGGGTGGTGGAGAGCCAACCGCCGACCCGGCTGGTCGTCACCTGGGCCGCGCCCGACCGGGCGGATCAGGAGGACCGGCACTCCCGCGTCACCTTCGAGATCCGCCCGCACGAGGACATCGTCCGGCTGACCGTCGTCCACGAGGACCTCAACGACGAGGGTGAGCGCTCGGACGTCGCGTCCGGCTGGCCGGCCGTGCTGTCCAACCTCAAGTCGCTGCTGGAGACGGGCCGCACGCTGCCGCAGGAGCCCTGGCTGGTGCCGGGACGCTGAGCGGTCGCAGCGGAGGCCGGTCCGCCGTGCGGACCGGCCTCACCTCGTGCGTGTCTGCTGCGTCTTCCTTCCTCGCCGCCTCCGGCTACGGCCTGGGGGTGCTCCTCGCCGCCGTACCGGCGCAGACGAGTCCGAGTACGAGCGCGAGTGCGCCGATGACGACGTTGTTGATGATCACGCCCGCGTCCGGGCCGCTGCCCACGATCCAGGGGGCGATGATCATCCAGATGCCCATGGCGCACATGGCCCAGCTGAGGCCGTACATCCGCTCGGGGGCCCGGGTGAATCCGAGTGCCAGCAGCCCTATCGCGATACCGATGATCAGGTTGTGGGTCATGAGGGCGGGCTGGCTCGCCGTGTAGTGCACTATCCACGGAGATGCCGCGCAGTAGAGACCGAGCAGGAAGACCGGCCCGTCCACGAGCGCCACATCACGACCGCCGAGCATGCGGGCGTAGCGATCCCGCATTTCGGAGACATCGGGGTGGGTTGTCATATCACCCCTGTGCAGGTTGGCCATGACTCGTCTCCTTTGACTTCGCAGGCCAGACCGCCACTTGGTGCGGTGTGCGGATACCGCTTACGTTCCCAGTTTGCCCTTATTTATTCTTTATGTGTAGAGCCGCACCGGTGACATGCCGGTCGCGTACGAGAACGCCGGCAGCGGGGCCGGCGAGCTGTCCGGACGCGGGCACACCACCGGCCGACGGCGTCGGCGGCGGCCACGACACCTGGGCCACCGCCTCCGGCGGGACCGGCCCCCGACGGTCGATTCCCGGTCGCCTTCCGGCCCGGCTCCGCGGTACGGCGTCCGCCGTCTCCGCCCCTGTTCCCGAGCCGACCAACCGGCCCTGCGAGACTCCGGGTTCATGACACGAGAAGCGAGCGATGTTCCCGGGGCCGTCACTTGGGGCCTGCTGGCCGCGTGGGCCGTGCACGACACCGAGGAAGCGGTGATGGTGCCGCGCTGGGTGCGCACCCATGTCCCGGAGCTGCGCAAGAGGTTTCCCCGGGTGCCGGAGGCGGTGTGGCGGCGGCTGGAGGCCGTGGACGCACGGGAGTTCGGCACCGCTGTCGCCGCCATGGCGGTGGTGCTGGCCGCCGCGGCGGCCGACGGCCACCGGACCGGGGGCCGTTCGGCCGTCTACCAGACGGCGCTCAACGCCTTCGGCCTGCACGGCCTGGTCCACCTGGCCCAGGCGGCCGCGGTGCGCGGCTACACCCCGGGCTCCGCGACCACCCCTCTGGTGGTCCTCCCCTTCACCGTGTGGGCCCGCGGCCGCCTCCGTCGTTCCGGCGCACTGCGCCCCACCCGGCCCCGGCAACTGGCCGAAGGCCTCGCCTTCGCCGCGACAGCCGCGGTCGCCACCCACGCACTGGCCCAGGGCATACCGCGCCGACGGTGACACCGGACACCCGTCCCGCCGACGGTGGAGGCAGGGCGCCGGCTCAGGTGGCTGCCAGAGCTCGCAGATGGGCTGCCCTGGACTCCGCCGTCTGCCCCTGTACCAGCAGGAACAGCGCCTCCCGGGCCAGGCGCTGGGCGCGGCTCGTCAGGGTCATCGACCGGCCGCCGCCGGCCACCACCGCCGCGGTGGTGGCCGTCCGCAGCACCTCGTACGACTCCGCGCGCACCGCCAGCCGCTCCGCGACCCGCTCCAGCGGTGCCGGATGGTCGGCCAGGGCGTAGGCGCGGCGGCGGACGTCGGCGAGCCGGGCCGTGAGCGGGGCGGCCGTCTCCGCGTCCACCAGGGACAGGGCGGCCTCCGTGAGGCCGAAGACCGCCGGGTTGGCGTTGAGCGTCCTGGCCCGGTCCAGGGGCGCCAGCCGCTCGTACGGCATCCGCAGGGCAACCGACTCCTCCGGCAGCCACAGTCCGGTCAGCTCCAGCGACACCGTGCGCGCGGCGGTGAGCGCCGCGAGGCGCAGCGGTTCCGAGGCTCGCAGCCCCGGCTGCACGCGCGCCTCGGCGAAGGCGAGCAGTGCCTCGCCCGCGTCGGTCATCCCGGCGAGCAGCATCACGTCGTTCAGGCCCCACCCGGTGTACCAGGGCACGGTCCCGTCGAACCGCCACCCACCGCCCTCCCGGCGCACGCGTACCGGGACACGCGGGTACGACCGCAGGTGCGCGTAGGCCACCCCGGACATCAGCTCGCCCCGCGACAGCGGACCCAGCAGCCGCTCGCGGACCGGGAGTCCGCTCAGCGCCAGAATCCGCACGGGCGTGTGGTGCTGGGCCTGTACGAACCATGTCGAGCAGCACGCCCCGGCCAGGATCTCCGCGGTCCGGCGGACCACGTCCGGCGGGGCCTCGGAGCCGCCGGACGCGACCGGAGCGCCCACGCCGAGCAGCCCCGCACTCTTCACGGCCTCGATGTGGCTCACCGGCACGGCCTCCTGGTCGACCCGCTCGGCCTCGGGGATCAGCAGGTCCGTGGCGAGCCGGTGGGCGCGGTCGAGGAGCGGATGCGGCGTGGTGGCTGTCATGCGGAAGATTCTGTCGAACGGGTCCGGCCGGCCGGCGGTATTCCGCCCGCCCCGACCCGGGACCGACCCCACGCGCAGACGTGACCCCCATCACTCTGATAGCCGGAATGAACTTGAGGACCTGAAAGGTTGGCAAATGCATCTACCTTCTGTCTGGACCCAGGTGCGGCCCGAGCCGCCCGTGCATGAACAGCGAGGCATCCGTGAACCACCCCGCCACCGAGCAGCCCGCCGACATCGTGGCCCGGCTGCGCGCCACCTTCGCCACCGGCCGCACCAGGTCCGTCGAGTGGCGCACCGGCCAGCTGCGCCGCCTGCGCGCGATGCTCACCGAGCGCGGCGCCGACCTCGCGGCCGCCCTCCACGCCGACCTGGGCAAGAGCAGCACCGAGGCCTACCGCACCGAGATCGACTTCACCGTCCGCGAGATCGACCACACCCTCGACCACCTCGCCGACTGGCTGCGCCCCGAGCCCGCGCCCGTCCCGGCCCACCTCGGCGCCGACGCGAGGGCCTGGACGCAGTACGACCCGCTCGGTGTCGTCCTCGTCATCGCGCCCTGGAACTACCCGGCGCAGCTGCTGCTCGCCCCGATGGTCGGCGCCCTGGCCTCCGGCAACGCGGTCGTCGCCAAGCCGAGCGAGCTGGCCCCGGCCACCTCGGCCGCGCTGGCCGAGCTGATCCCGGCCTGTCTCGACACCGACGCGGTCGCCGTCGTCGAGGGCGGCGTCCCGGAGACCACCGCCCTGCTGGCCGAGCGCTTCGACCACATCTTCTACACCGGCAACGGCGCCGTCGGCCGGATCGTGATGCGCGCCGCCGCGGAGCACCTCACCCCGGTCACCCTCGAACTCGGCGGCAAGTCCCCGGTGTTCGTGGACCGCGACGCCGACCTCCACGTGGTCGCGGACCGGCTCGCGCGCGGCAAGTTCCTCAACGCCGGCCAGACCTGCGTCGCCCCCGACTACGTGCTGACCGACCCGGAGACCGCCGCCGCCCTGGAGACGGCACTCGTCCGGGCCGTGGAGGCGCTGTACGGCACGGACCCGGCGGCCTCGCCCGAGTACGGCCGGATCGTCAACGAACGGCACTTCGACCGGCTCACCGGCCTCCTCGGCTCCGGCCGGATCGCGGTCGGCGGCACGAGCGACCGTACGGCCAAGTACATCGCGCCCACCGTCCTCGCGGACGTCGACCCCACGTCGCCCGTCATGCAGGAGGAGATCTTCGGCCCGATCCTGCCCATCGTCACCGTGTCCGGCCTGGACGAAGCGATCGGCTTCATCAACGACCGCGACAAGCCGCTCGCGCTGTACGTCTTCGCCGAGTCCGAGGAGACCCGGGCGCGCATCGCCGCCGAGACCTCCTCCGGCGGCCTCGGCCACGGCCTGCCCCTCGCCCATCTCACCGTCTCCGACCTGCCGTTCGGCGGCGTGGGGGAGAGCGGCATGGGCAGCTACCACGGCCGCTACTCCCTCGAGACGTTCAGCCACCGCAAGGCGGTCCTGGAGAAGCCGCTCAGCTGAAGTGCCGTACGCGGCGCGCCAGATGTGCGACACTCCGCCGGATGAGCGCTGAAACGATCACCGCGGACGCTTCCGGCACCTTCACGCTGGGCGACCTGCCCGTCCACCGCGTCGGCCTCGGAGCCATGCGGCTGACGGGCAGCGCCGCGTTCCACCTCGGCACCCCCAGCGACCGCGCACGCTCCCTGGCCGTGCTGCGCCGGGCCGTCGAACTGGGTGTGAACCACATCGACACCGCCGCCTTCTACTTCTCCGCCACGCGCTCCGCCAACGAACTGATCAACACCGCGCTCGCCCCGTACGCCGACGACCTGGTCATCGCCACCAAGGTCGGCCCCTTCCGCGACTACCACGGCGAGTGGGGCACCTCGGCCCGCCCCGACCAGCTGCGCGGCCACGTCGAGGAGAACCTGCGCCAGCTGGGCCGCGACCACCTCGACGTCGTCTACCTGCGGCGGATGCGCCAGGACTCCATCGCCGAGCACTTCGGCGCGCTCGCCGCACTGCGCGAGGCCGGCCTGATCCGGCACCTCGGCATCTCCGGCGTCGCCCCACGCCACCTCGCCGAGGCACTGGAGATCGCCCCGGTGGTGTCCGTGCAGAACCGGTACGCCCTGGACCGCCGCGACCCCGCCGACGTCGAGATGCTGCGCCTGTGCGGCGAACAGGGCATCGCCTTCGTGCCGTTCTACGCCGTCGCCGGCCAGGCCGGAGAGCGGGCCGCGACCGACGATCACGACGACACCGTGCGCGACATCGCCCGCGCCCACGGCGTGAGCCCCGCCCAGATCCGCATCGCCTGGACCCTGCACCAGGGCCCGCACGTCCTCGCCATCCCCGGCACCGGCGACCCGGACCACCTCGTGGAGAACGTCGCCGCGGGCGCCCTGCGCCTCACGGCGGACGAACGGAAACGGCTGGACGCGCTGGACACCATCGCGGGCTGACCGGCTCCGAGGCCGCGGTCCGGACGGCCGCCCCTCCGACGACGGCTGCCCGGCACAGCCGTACGAACGTCGGGTTGACTACCATCCTGTAGACGGTCGTACCGGCCGCAGACGAGGACGGGGTGAGGAACGTTCCATGACCGAGGCGAAGGACGAGCGCCGGCCGGCGGGCGAACTCGAAGCGAGCGTCATGGCCGCACTCTGGGCCGCGGGCGGCCCCCGGACGCCCGGCGAGGTCCAGCGGAGCCTCGGCACGGACCTGGCCCGTACGACGGTGACCACGATCCTCACCCGCCTGTACGACAAGGGCGTCGTCGAGCGGCACCGCCAGGGCCGGGGCTACGCCTACGTCCCCGTCCGGGACGTCCAGGACGCCCATGGCCTCACCGCCCGCCGGATGCACAGCGAACTGGACCGGGACAGCGACCGCGAGACGGTCCTCGCCCGCTTCGTCGCCCAGCTCAGTCCCGACGACGAACGCATTCTGCGGGACCTGCTCGAATCCGGCGACCGATGACCGCACTGCTCCTGCTGCCCCTGCTGCTGCCGTTCGCCCTGCCGGCCCTGGCCCGCCGGGCGCTGGACCGGCTGGTCCCGGTGGCCGCGCTATGGGCCGTCACCGCCTGTGCGGTCCTCCTCGCCGGCTGCTCGCTGGCCGCCCTCGGCGCGTTCGTCCTGACCGGCCTCCTCAAGATCCCGCTCTTCGCCGCGCTCGGTGAGCTGATCCACCCGCTGCGCACCGCCTCGGACCTCGTCGTGCTGCCGGCCGCCGCGACCTCCGTCGGCGCGCTCGCCGTCTGCGGCTGGACCCTCGTCCGCTCGGTGCTGCACCAGAGCCGCGCCTTCCGCGCGGCCCGGACCGAGGCGGGGCGCGGCCCCGCGGCCGGCGACCTGTGCGTGGTGGACTCGCCCCGCCCCGACGCCTACGCGCTGCCCGGCCGCCCGCACCGCATCGTCGTCACCACCGCGATGCTCCGCAGCCTGGACGGGCCCGAGCGGGAGGCGCTGTTCGCGCACGAGCGGGCGCACAACGACGGCGGCCACCACTACTTCCTCGCCGCCGCCGAACTCGCCGCGCACTGCCATCCGGCGCTGCGCCCGGTCCGCGAGACCATCCGCCTCGCCGCCGAGCGCGCCGCCGACGAGGCCGCCGCCGCCCGGGTCGGGGACCGGCGCCTGATCGCCCGGGCCATTGCCCGCGCGGCACTCGCCGGGCAGGCCGCCCGCTCCGAGCGTCCCGGCTTCGCCGCCGCCGCGACCACCGGCCCCGTGCCGCAGCGCGTCCAGGCCCTGCTCGCCGCTCCGCTCGTGCCCCGGGCCGGCCGGACCGTCGCCGGCCTCCTCATCGCCTGCACCGCCGTCTCCTGCGTGGCCTCGGCGGCAGGAATGGCCGAGGTCCACCACCGGGTCGAGGTCGCCCAGGGCGACGAGACGCCCTGACCCCGCCGCCGCTACGGCCCGCGCTCCGGAACGGCCCCTGGCAACGCGCGTAGAACTGGGACTGGCGCCCGTTGGGTTTTACGTATAACCTCACCCGCTAACCACCCTCACCGGAAGGTCCCGATGCGACGCGTCGCCCTGGTCACCCTCGTCGTCGACGACTACGACGAGGCCATCCGCTTCTACACCGAGGCCCTCGGATTCCGGCTGGCCGAGGACGCCCCGCGCCCCGACGGCTCCCGCTGGGTCGTCGTCGAGCCGGGCGGCGACGCAGCCGGCACCGGTCTGCTCCTGGCCCGCGCCAAGGGCGAGGACCAGCGGGCCCGGATCGGCGACCAGACCGGCGGACGCGTCGGGTTCTTCCTGCACACCGACGACTTCGCCCGCGACCACGCCCGGATGACCGCGGCCGGCGTGACCTTCCTGGAGGAGCCGCGCCACGAGCCGTACGGCACCGTCGCCGTCTTCCAGGACCTCCACGGCAACCGCTGGGACCTGCTCCAGCCCGCCGCCTGACCCCCTTGAGAACCACTCGCGAACCACTGCTGAGGAAAGCCCTGCCATGACCGCGCCCCGCATCGACACCGAGACCCTCCGCCGGCTCCCCAAGGCCGTGCTGCACGACCACCTCGACGGCGGCCTGCGCCCCGCCACCGTCGTCGAACTCGCGGCGGAGATCGGTCACACCCTGCCCACCACCGACCCCGACGAGCTGGCCGCCTGGTACTTCGAGGCCGCCAACTCCGGCGACCTGGTCCGCTACATAGCCACCTTCGAGCACACCCTCGCCGTCATGCAGACCCGCGAGGGCCTGCTGCGCACCGCCGAGGAGTACGTCCTCGACCTCGCCGCCGACGGTGTCGTCTACGCCGAGGTGCGCTACGCCCCCGAGCTGAACACCAGGGGCGGGCTGACGATGAGCGAGGTCGTGGAGACCGTACAGGAGGGCCTGGCCGCCGGTATGGCCAAGGCCGCCGCGGCGGGCACCCCCGTCCGGGTCGGCACCCTGCTGTGCGGCATGCGGATGTTCGACCGGGTCCGGGAGGCCGCCGAGCTGGCCGTCACCTACCGCGACGCCGGGGTCGTCGGCTTCGACATCGCCGGCGCCGAGGACGGCTTCCCGCCCGCCGACCACCTGGCCGCCTTCGAGCACCTGCGCCGCGAGAGCGTGCCCTTCACCATCCACGCCGGTGAGGCGCACGGCCTGCCCAGCATCCACCAGGCCCTGCAGGTGTGCGGCGCCCAGCGCATCGGCCACGGCGTGCGCCTCACCGAGGACATCCCCGACCTCGCGGCCGGCAAGCTCGGCCGGCTCGCCTCCTGGGTGCGCGACCGCCGTATCGCCCTGGAGATGTGCCCCACCTCCAACCTGCAGACCGGCTGTGCCACCTCGATCGCCGAGCACCCGATCACGGCCCTGAAGGACCTGGGCTTCCGGGTCACCCTCAACACCGACAACCGTCTGGTGTCCGGTACGACGATGACCCGCGAGATGTCCCTGCTGGTCGAGGAGGCCGGCTGGACCGTCGAGGACCTGCGCACGGTCACGGTGAACGCCCTCAAGAGCGCGTTCATCCCGTTCGACGAGCGCAAGGCCCTCATCGAGGACGTGGTCCTGCCGGGTTACGCGGCCGCGCTCTGAACGAGCCCCCTGAGGTAGGCGGCCTGTCCGATGTGCTGAAGGTCGTCGGACAGGACGCTCACCAGGCGCACGCCCAGGCTGACCGGGGGATCCCAGCGCTCGTCCACGATCCGTTCCAGATCCCTGGCGGCGAGGGAGCGCAGAGCGCCGAGCGTCTGCTCGTGGACGGCGTCGTAGTACCCGGTCAGCTGGTCGGCCGACTCGACCCGCACCTTCGCGACCTTCGCGGGGCTGTGCCCGTAGCCGGTGTCATGCCGGGGCAGGTCGAGGCCGAAGCGCTTCTCCCAGCCCTGGGACAGCCACACCTGGTCGAGGCCGAAGGCGTCGGCGATGTGGTCGTCCTGCACCCGGGTGAGGTGCCAGACCAGCCAGGCGACGGAGTTGGCGCCGGGGGCCGGGCGGTGGTGCAGTTCCTCCGGTCCGAGGCCGTCGAGGGCGGCATGGACTTCTTCCTGGATGCGGCCGAAGCCGTCGATGAGGATGTCCTTTGCATGCATACCGTCCACCCTCCCAAACAGCGGGCGCTCACGCGTCCGGAATCCAGGTCCCGCAGGCCCCTGTCCCGCCCCCGGACTCCAGGAGCCTGACGAGTGCCCGGGCGGCGGGACCGGTGGCCCCTTCCGGCGGCAGCAGCGCCACCGTCTCGTACTCCGCCTCGCCCGTGCCCTTCAACGGCAGCGCCGTGAGAGACGGCCGCTTGTGCCGGAAGTGCCGGGGTACGACCGCGATCCCCAGGTTCTCGTCCACCAGGTCCAGCAGGCTGTGCACGTCGTTGACCTCCAGCGCGACCGTGCGCCGGACACCGGCCGCGGTGAACGCGGCGTCCGTGGTGCGGCGCGGACCCCAGTCCGGATGGAAGTCCACGAACACCTCACCGGCCAGGTCGTCCAGGGCCGCTGCCGCGCCGGCCGACGCCAGCCGGTGGCCGGGATGGCACAGCACGGTCATCGGCTCACTGGTCAGCGGCACCGAGCGCAGCCGGTCGGTGTCCGCCTGGGTGCGGTAGGCGAAGGCGAGGTCGAGCCGGCCGGCCCCGACCTCCTCGGCCAGCGCGCCCGAACCGGCCTGCCGCAGCCGGATCTCCACGTCCGGATGCCGCCCCCGGAACGCCGCCAGCAGCCGGGCCACCCGCACCCCGGCGATGCACTGCTCGGTGCCCAGCGCCAGCGTGCCGCGCACCACACCCTGCACCGCCGCCACCGCCTCGTGCGCCGCCCGCACCTGAGCCAGGATCCGCTCGGCCTCCACCAGCAGCGCCCGCCCCGCCTCGGTGAGCGTCACCCGGCGGGTGGTGCGCACGAACAGCGGCGCCCGCAGCTCCCGCTCCAGCGCCCTGATGGACGCCGACAGCCCCGACTGCGACACCATCAGGCGCTCGGCGGCCCGGGTGAAATGCCGCTCCTCGGCGACGGCGGCGAAGTGCTGGAGATGGCGCAGTTCCATGATTGAGAACCCTAGCCGCTGAATTCCATCGGATTCTTCTGTTGGACCGATGCCCGGCGGGCGGGGAAGAGTGGGAAGCGGTTGCCCGGAGCGCAGGCTCGCGAGCCGGGACGACCGTGACCGTGTGCCAACCCCTCTGGAGTCGCGTTGTACACCGCACACCCCGACCGCTACGGCGACATGCCCTACCGGCGCACCGGACGCAGCGGGCTGAAACTCCCCGCGCTGTCCCTCGGCCTGTGGCACAACTTCGGCCCGGACCGGCCCGTCGAGACGCAGCGCGCCATCCTGCGCCGCGCCTTCGACCTGGGCGTCATCCACTTCGACCTCGCCAACAACTACGGCCCGCCGCCCGGCGCCGCCGAATCCGCGCTCGGCGAGGCACTCAAGGCCGACTTCGCGCCGTACCGCGACGAGCTGGTGATCTCCACCAAGGCCGGCTACCTCATGTGGCCCGGCCCCTACGGCGAATGGGGCTCGCGCAAGTACCTGCTCTCCTCGCTCGACCAGAGCCTGACCCGGATGGGCCTGGACTACGTCGACATCTTCTACTCGCACCGCCCCGACCCGGACACCCCGCTGGAGGAGACGATGGGCGCGCTGCACACCGCGGTGCAGCAGGGCAAGGCCCTCTACGTCGGCGTCTCCAACTACTCGGCGGAGCAGACCCGCGAGGCCGCCCGTATCCTCGCCGACCTCGGCACCCCGCTCCTCATCCACCAGCCGCGCTACTCGATGCTCGACCGGCGCCCCGAGGACGGGGGACTGCTCGACGCCCTGGACGAACTGCGGATCGGCTCCATCGCCTACTCCCCGCTGGAGCAGGGGCTGCTCACCGGCCGCTACCTCGACGGCATCCCGGAGGACTCCCGCGCGGCGAGCGACAGTCCCTTCCTGAACTCGGACGCGGTCACCAAGGACCTGGTCGCCCGGCTGCGCGCCCTCGACGCGATCGCCCAGTCCCGCGGCCAGAGCCTGGCCCAGCTGGCGCTGGCCTGGGTGCTGCGCGGCGGCCGGGTCACCTCGGCGCTGGTCGGCGCGAGCAGCCCCCAGCAGGTCGAGGACAGTGTCGGCGCGGTCCGCAACCTGGACTTCGACGCCGAGGAACTGGCCCGGATCGACGCGATCGTGCGTCCCTGAACACTCCGGCTGCCGGGCCCGCGCCCCCGCCGCTCCCGCCGCGGGGGCCGGAGCCCGGCTCCGGCGGGCGGTGTCAGGCGCCCGCCGGAACCCGGTCCAGGAAGCCCAGGACCTGCCGGATCCGGCCCTCCTCGTCCAGCGTGACGACGTCGAACCCCGCCACCGGAGCCGATCCCTCGGCCTCGTTCACCAGCTCCCAGCCGAAGCGGGCGGTGTCGTGGTGTCCGTCCACCGTGCCGAGCGGACGGAAGACGAACCCCGGGAACTGCTCGTGCACCGCCGCGATCACCGCCGCGATGCCCTCGTGGCCGCGGACCTCGGCAAGGGGGTCGGTGTAGCCGCCGTCCGCCGTCCACGCGGCGGCGACCGCCTTCTTCCGTGCCTCCGGCTCGGTGGCGTTCCAGGCCTCGAAGTAACGGGCCGCGGCGGTCTCGTAGCGTTCGGTGTTCACGGACATGGTGAATCAGCCTCCATCGAGGTCGTAGCTGCCGGTCGGAGCCGGATCCGGGGCTTCGCCGATCCGGTGTGACCACCATGCCGGAGGTCCGGTGGGCGGGTCGATTACCTGCCGGGTCATGCCCGAGGGCGCGAACACGCCGACGCGTTCCGGCCAGAGCGGGTGGTGAATATGTCAACAGACTGGCCGGAAAGTCATGGTGACACTGTTTCGGGAGTGGCGATACTCGAACGCCAGGGGCACTTCACCGCACAGGAGCCGCACGCAGAGCGAGGTCCAGGCCGGCACACCAGCGAGGCGACGGGGGAGTGAGACGTGCACGACGAATTCCTGTGCCATGTCACGGCGTACGGCATGTGCGACGGCCGGCGCATCGGCGTACCGCTCGGCACCTATCGCGCACCGACGCTGGCCCTGGCCCTGTGGTGGCTGCGGGACCGGGCGTCCTGGATCGCCGAGCGCCTCGACCCGAGCCCGGAGGACCCGGCCATCCCGGCGGGCGCGCTGGTGCCGGTGGCCGACACGGTGGCCGATGTGCCCGCCCTGCTGCGTGCCTGGTGTGCCGATGACGTCCGGCAGGAGCTGGTGGCCGACGAGCTGGCGGGCGGACGGCTGGTGCGGATCGCCGCCAGCGACGACACCACCGAGTACGAACTGCTCGCCGAGTCGGTGGACGCGCTGCGCATGCAGCGCACCCTGCCGGTGCTCGTGATGCCCGTCGCCTGACACGTGTCCACGCCGCCGGACACTCCTGACCGCGACGGCGATACGGACGGAGCGCCCGGGGGCTAAGGCTCCTTCGCCTCGCCCCGACTGTGCAGCGGGCGCGCCAGCAGACCGCCCAGGAAGCCCGCGACCAGCCCCCACAGCGCGCCCAGGCCCACCGCCTGCCACAACCGCGGCTTGAGGAACAGCTCTCCGGACAGCCCGCCGCCCAGGTCGCCGATGCCGAGCAGGGACAGTCCGTAGTGCGCCGAGCTGCGGCCGGTCAGGCAGATCATCAGCACCGTCAGCGCCAGCGCCACGGCCAGGTGAACGGCGTGCTGCCACGGGCGTATCCGGGCCGGTGAGCGGACCGCCATCCGGACGGCCACCGCCAGCAGCAGGATCGCGTCCACCACCAGCAGCCACCACCACCGGCCGTCGCGGTCGGTGAGCGATCCCAGGTTCAGCACGGAGGCATCAGGGGTGCGCAGAATGGCGTCCAGGACGTGCGGCATCGGCAGGCCGAACGGGCCGTCCACGCGGCCGTCCCAGGTCGCCCCCATGCCGAGGGTCAGAGCCAGCCAGGCCAGATTGGGCAGGCCGAGCAGGATCAGCGCGAAGGTCTCGGGGGCGTGCCCACGGGTGGCCGCCGTGATCAGGGCGATGCCGAGGCCGACCACGACGTAGGCGAGGAGCAGGGTCACCACCGCGTGCGCCGCCGGACGCACCGACTCCTGGAAACGCAGCAGCCGTCCCGGCAGCGGTGCCCCGTACGCGACGAGCAGCGCCAGCAGCAGCACCCCGGCCAGCCACAACAGGCCGAACAGCACCGTCAGCGGCACGTCCGTGGTGAACCCCACCTTCGGCGCCACGTCGAACAGCCCGGTCAGGTCGCTCAGGGTGCCGCGGCCCACGTCGACGGCGAAGGTCTGCCGCGCGCCGAAGGCCAGGCCGATCAGCACGAGCAGCCACAGCACGGCGATCCGGGCGGCCCAGCCGGCCAGTTCGCCCGCCGAGGCCACCGCCCGGTGCCGCAGCGGGCGCAGGAAACCCGCCCCGGTCACCAGGGCACCGGCCAGGGTCACCGACAGGGGGATCACGGTGATCCCGGCCCGCGTCTGCGCCAGGGCCCCCGCGTTGCCGGAGAGTTCCACGCTGCCGCCCACCGCTGTGACCAGGGTCGCGGCCACCACCCTCGGGAACGCGCCGTCCGGCAGGTCCGCCGCTCCGGCCGCCCACAGCCCGAGCGCCGAAACCAGCACCATGACGGCCAGCCCGGTCAGCACCGTGGCCACGGCCCGCGTCCAGCCGTGGTGGGCGGCGGGCCGCGCGGAGACGGTCGGAGCGCTCACGCTTGCCACGCTAAGCAGCGGCCCGGCACCGCGCCCGCCGAGTGGGCCGTCCGCGCCGCCGGACGCCGGCTGGAGTGCCGAACCTCCGTCTTCCGGCGGACGGAGCCCCGCGTGACCATCCCCTGTGCGCGGTGGGCGAACGCCCCGGGGGACTGGCGAGCGCGGCCCGGGGTACGAGGAGGGGTGCAGCAGGTGACCGGCCGGACCGGGTTTTCGAGAGAGGCGGCATGACGAAGCATCTGGGCGGGACAGTGATACCGACTGGTTTCGACGTACCCGTGGAGCCGCTACGGCGCGCGGCGCACTACACCGGCGAACCCGGCTGCATCGCCGAGGCGCGCCTCTTCGCCTCCCAGTTCCTGGAGCAGTTGCGAACCGAGTGGTGCGCCACCGCCGACCGGAGCGCCGACGGCGAGCTGCTGCTGGTCGTGAGCGAACTCGTGACCAACGCCGACCGGCACAGCAACGGCCCGTTCATCCTGGAACTCGAAGGCACCGACAGCGCCGTCACCGTGTGCGTGTACGACAGCAGCTCCGCCCTGCCCCGCCGCTATCCGACGGACCCCGAACGCGTCGGACGGCACGGTCTGGAGATCGTGTGCGCCCTGGCCTCGGAAGTCACCGCGGAGCGCGTACCCGTCGGCAAGCGGGTACGGGCCCGCTTCGAACTGCGGCGCTGAGGGCGGCGGACGTACCGCCGCCCCGCGGTCAGCCGCTCCCGGGGCCGGCTCAGGCGCAGCCCAGCTCGCCCAGCATCCCCTCGCGCAGCCGGGTGATGATCCGCTTGATCAGCCGGGACACGTGCATCTGGGAGCAGCCGAGCCGTTCCCCGATCTCCGCCTGGGTGGCCTCCTCGACGAACCGCAGATGGATGATCTGCCGGTCCCGCTCGCTGAGTTCCGCCATCAGCGGGGCGAGCGCGTGGTAGTCCTCGACGAGCCGCAGCCCCTCCTCCTCCACACCGATGAAGTCCGCGAGCACCGCCTCGCCGTCCTCGGCGCCGTCGCCGGTGAGCGCGGCGTCCAGAGAGGCGGAGTTGTACCCGTTGGAGGCGAGCTGGGCCTCCACCACCTCGTCCTCGGAGATGTTCATCAGCGTCGCCAGCTCGGCCACCGTCGGGTCCCGGTCGAGCCGGCTGGACAGCTCCTCGCGCGCCTTGGCCAGCTCCACCCGCGCCTCCTGGAGCCGGCGCGGCACATGCACCGCCCAGGTGGTGTCCCGGAAGAACCGCTTGATCTCGCCCACGATGTACGGCAGCGCGAAGGACGTGAACTCCACCTCGCGTGCCAGCTCGAACCGGTCGATGGCCTTGATCAGGCCGATCATGCCGGTCTGGACGATGTCCTCCATGTCGTCGCCCCGGCCTCGGAACCGCCCGGCCGCGAACCGGACCAGGGACATGTTCATCTCGATGAGCGTGTTCCGCGCGTACTGGTACTCGGGCGTGCCCTCCTCCAGCTCGGTCAGCCGGCGGAAGAACTGGCGGGACAGCTCCCGTGCGTCACGGGGTGCGACGGACGCGGGGTCCGCGATGCCGGGCAGTGATACCTCGCCTGTCCCGTCCTGCTCGGTCCTCGCGGTGACCTCTGCCTGCGACCGGATCCCGGCGGTGTTCATTGCCTCTCCCACGAAAGTCACGGTTCTCCGTCTGCCTCGGTGGCTACTTTTGCCCGTTTCTCACCGTTTGTTCTGGATACCCGAAACGCTGTTCTTCATGCGTGCGGGTGGTCTCACTCACGGGGCGGGTACCCGCAGTCACGTCTCGCATGCACGCCGAATTGCTCAGTGGCGGGAAACGGGCTGCACCGGTGTTTCCCTCAGGGCGCAACGCCGGGGCTCTTGTCCGAGGGCCCACCGCGCCTACGCTGACCCGGGTGACGAACCAGTTGAACAACGAAGTCCGCACACGGAGCGCAGAGGACGCGGAGGCCAAGGAGCCGCTGTGGCGCGATCTGGTCGGTGAGGTGCTGCGCCGGGAGCGGCGGGCACAGGACCGCACCCTCAAAGAAGTCGCCGACGCGGCCGGGATCTCGCTGCCCTATCTCTCGGAGATCGAGCGCGGGCGCAAGGAGGCGTCCTCGGAGGTTCTCGCCGCCGCGGCGCACGCACTCGGCCTGGGACTCGCCGACCTGCTGTCACTGGCCCACGCCGACCTGACCCACCGCACGGTCCGGCACCTCCGCCCCGCCACGGCCCGCCCCGGCAGCACCCTCTGCCTGGCAGCCTGAGCCGCCCCGGCCGCCGCACCCGGCGGGCGTGTCACCCCTCGCGGAGCCCGCGGAAGAACGCTCGGATGTCGGAGATCAGGAGATCCGGCTCTTCCAGGGCCGCGAAGTGGCCGCCGCGGTCGAACTCGGTCCAGCGGACCAGGTTCTCGGTCCGCTCCGCCTTGTGCCGCAACGGGATCTGGGGGTCCGCCGGGAACACGGCCAGCGCGGTCGGCGCGGTCGACGGCTCGGCCGGCTGCCACGCCCGGTCGCCGGTGACGTGGGCCCGCTCGTAGTAGATGCGGGCGGACGACCCCGCCGTACCGGTCAGCCAGTACAGCATCACGTTGGTCAGCAACCGGTCCCGGTCCACCGCCTCCTCCGGCAGCTCCTCGCAGTCCGCCCACTCCCGGAACTTCTCGACCACCCAGGCGAGTTGACCGACGGGCGAGTCCGTCAGGGCGTAGGCGAGGGTGTGCGGACGGGTGGACTGCAGGGCGGCGTAACCGGCGCCGTCCCGCGACCACGCGTCCCACCCGCGCCAGGACCGCAGGGTCCGCTCCCGCTCCTCGGGGCCGAGCGCGGCCAGCTCCTCCTCGGTCGGCTCGGTGAGCGCCTGAGCGCCGGGCAGCAGATTGAGGTGGACGCCGATCACCCGGTCCGGACGGACGCGGCCCAGCTCGCGCGAGATCGCCGCGCCCCAGTCGCCGCCCTGGAGCCCGAACCGCTCGTAGCCGAGCCGCCGCATCAGCTCCGCCCAGGCGTCGGCCACCCGGCGCGCCTCCCAGCCCCGCTCGAAGGTGGGCCCGGACAGCCCGAAGCCGGGGATGCTCGGCACGACCACGTGGAAGGCGTCCGCCGCGTCGCCGCCGTGCGCCACGGGGTCGGTGAGCGGCCCGACCAGGTCCAGGAACTCCACGATCGAGCCCGGCCAGCCATGGGTGATCACCAGCGGTGTGGCGTCCGGCTCCGGGGAGCGGACGTGGGCGAAGTGGACCCTGGCGCCGTCGATCGTGGTGGTGAACTGCGGCCACCGGTTCAGCTCGGTCTCGGCGGCGCGCCAGTCGTACTCGTGCCGCCAGTACCGGACCAGCTCGCGCAGATAGCCGGCCGGGACGCCGTACTCCCAGCCGGCTCCGGGCAGTTCGGCCGGCCAGCGGGTGCGGTCGAGGCGGTCGTACAGGTCGTCGAGGCCGCTCTGCGGGACGGACAGCCGGAAGGGTTCGATGCGTTCGGCAGGCGTGGAGGTCATGATCGGGATGCTAGGCGGGGACCCCGTTCACCCGCCCGGATTAATCGGTGCCCACGCCGATGAGTTCCGCCGCGAGGACCGGTCGACACTGTGACCGCGTTCCCCCAGGAGGTACACATGACCACCGACGGATTCACCACCTGTCTCTGGTTCGACGGCCAGGCCGAGGAGGCCGCGCAGTTCTACGTGTCGGTCT
The DNA here is from genome assembly GCF_040297165.1 of Streptomyces sp. NPDC001851. NCBI lineage: Bacteria > Bacillati > Actinomycetota > Actinomycetes > Kitasatosporales > Streptomycetaceae > Streptomyces > Streptomyces sp. NPDC001851. The sequence continues at coordinate 87,020 of NZ_JBEOYR010000023.1, forward strand.
TCGAGAACTCCGCCGTCGGCCGCGTCAGCCGCTACACCGACGCCGGGCCCGGGCAGGCCGGCTCCGTGCTCACCGTCGAGTTCACGGCCAACGGCCAGAAGTTCGTCGCGCTCAACGGCGGCCCCGAGTTCACGTTCAACGAGGCCGTCTCCTTCCAGATCATGTGCGCCGACCAGGAGGAGATCGACCACTACTGGACCAGGCTCACCGAGAACGGCGGCGAGGGCGGCCCCTGCGGCTGGCTCAAGGACAGGTACGGCGTCTCCTGGCAGGTCGTCTACGACCGGCTGCCCGAGATCATCACCGACCCCGACCAGGAGAAGGTCGCCCGCACCATGAAGGCCATGATGGGCATGGGCAAGCTGGACGTCGCCGCACTGGACAAGGCGTACGCGGGGGAGTAGCGCAGTCCCGGGGCTCCCCGGGCCGTCACCCGGCCTCGGCGAGGATCTCGGCGATCACATGCCGGGAGTTGTCCGCCAGGGCCGGGTTGGTGTCCCAGTAGTACGGCAGCTGGATCAGCGAGATCGACAGCGCCCAGGCCCGGCCCCGCGCCCACTCCGCGTCGTCGGCGCCGACGGCCTCGCGGAAGGTCTCCCGGGCGGACGCGGGCAGCAGGTTCCAGGCCGCGATCAGGTCGACGGCCGGGTCGCCCACGCCCGCACAGCCGAAGTCGATGACCGCGTGCAGCCGCCCCTCGTCGACCAGCACGTTCCCCGGGGAGAGGTCCCCGTGCGCCCACACCGGCGGCCCGGTATGGGCCGGAACGTTCAGGGACTGCTCCCACAGGGCCGTGACCGCGCCGCCGTCGACGCGTCCGCCCAGCTCGGCTACGGCGGCCCGGGTGGGCTCGTCCCGGTCCCGCAAGGGGCCGCCCCGGTAGCCGGGCGGCCCGTCCCGCGGGGGGATCCGGCGCAGCGCCCGCACGAACGCCCCGAGGTCCCCGGCGAGCCGCTCCGGCTCGGGGACGGCACCGGCCACCGGATTGCGTCCCCGAAGCCAGCGGTAGACGGACCAGGGCCACGGATAGCCCTCGTCCGGCTCGCCGACGCCCACCGGCTCGGGCACCGCGACCGGCAGCAGCGGCCCGAGCCGGGGCAGCCAGCGCTGCTCGTGCGCCAGGTCCGGCACGGCGCCGGGCCGCCGGGGCAGCCGTACCAGCAGGTCGCTGCCGAGGCGGAACATGGCGTTCTCGGTCCCGGAGGACGCGAGCCGCCGTACGGGCAGTGCGCCCCAGTGCGGGAACCGGCGGGCGATCAGGCGTTGGACCAGCGGGGCGTCGAGGCAGACCTCGTCCGCGTGCATCTTCGGCGGAGTCCGGCCGTCAAGGGCGTTCATCGGGGCCCATGACAGCGCCTCGAAGCCCTCGCTGTCCACGCGGTTTTCCGCAGCGGATTCCCGGGGCGGTCTTCTCGGGCTCAGACCCGGTCGGCCGCGATCAGCAGGTACTGGAAGCTGCCGTTGCGGTAGGCGTCCAGGAACGTGTCCTCGATGCCCGTGACCAGATGGTCGGCCTGCTTGCGCAGTTCCCAGTAGGGGATCGTGGCCTCGGTCAGATCCTGGACGTGCACCGGCACCAGGCGGTGGCGCGCCATCGCCCTGAAGTACTCCGAGCGCGGGTGGATGTCGCAGATGTAGTGCGCGTTGATCAGGGACACCTCGCGCGAGGCCTGTCCGTAGGTGTCGTTGTAGCAGCCGGTGATCACCACATAGCGTCCGCCGCGGCGCAGCAGCCGGGCGTGCTCGGCGAACAGCAGGTCCAGCTCCACGTACATGGTGGACTCGTTGTTCCACGACGCCGCGTACGCGCCCGACGGGAAGCCGGTGTCGAGCATGTTGCGGTGGTGGTAGCGCACCTTGTCGTCGATGCCCCGGGCGCGGGCCTGCTCGTTGGCGAACTCGGCCTGCTTGGCGGAGATCGTGACGCCGTCGGCGTGGCAGCCGTAGCGCAGGTGTGTCACGACGCTGCCGCCGCCCCGGCCGCAGCCGGCGTCGAAGACCCGGTCGGCGGGGCCCAGCGGCCCGAGGTGGGCGGCGAGGAGTTCGGCCTGGGCGTGTTCCAGGCGGTGCAGTTCCGCGGTGACGCGTGCCCGGCGCCTGTCCGGATCGGGCTCGTCGAGCACCGTGCGGTCGGCTTCTCCGATGCCGTAGTGGTGGTGGTACAGGTCGTCGATCTTGCCGAGTTCGAGGTTGACCGGGTTCTCCTCGGCGTTCCAGTAGTCCGCGACCCGGCTCTGGTAGACGGACTGGGTCGGGACCGGAGCGGGCGTGGTCCGGGCGACGGGGGCAGTGGTCAACGAGGACTCCTCTGAGCGGTGTGTGACGGTGTTTCGCGACTGGCGGTGACGAGGTCACCAGTAGTCGGGCAGGTGGTAGCGGTGGGTGTTGGTGGCGTGCCACTCGTGGTTGCCGGACACCCAGGCGGCGAGCCCCTGGGCGTAGCGCTCCACCAGGGGCGAGGTGGCGGACAGCAGGGCCGCCTCCTCCTCGAAGGCCTCCATGATCCGGTTGTGGATCTCGACGGACTTCAGATAGGCGGCCTTCAGACCGCGCCGCTCGTTGGCGGCGACGACCTGCGGCAGGTTCAGGTGCGTGGGGTCGCTGGCCAGTTCCTTGGTGAAGGAGTACAGGTCGTTGACGATCGTGGTGGCGTTGCAGGCCAGGGCGGTGATCCGCTGGATCTCGGGGCGGGCGTAGACCTGCTCGGGCAGCTCGTAGCCGTCCACGGCGTCGACGAGTGACAGACACGGGCGGAAGTTGTTGAACTGCCGCATCACCAGGTACTCCCAGACCTGCGGCACGTACTTGGTCTCCATCCAGGCGGCCTCGCCCAGATAGCCCAGGTGCAGCCGGGCGATGTCGTGCACGAACCGGTCGGTCTGGCTGGGCGTGGCGAAGGTCGCGTAGTCCGCGAGGGCGAAGTGGTACGAGCGCAGCGGGCCGTCGGCCTGGATGCCCTGCCGCCACTCCTCCTCCAGCTCCGGGACGCCGTGGTAGGGGTCGAGCGCCGACTGGGCGATGATCAGCGGGCCGCCCAGACCGCGCCGCGATCCGCCCCTGCCCTCGTCCTCCTCGCAGTAGCAGGAGTCGACGATGTTCTCGGCGAGCAGCAGTTTCCCGGCGGCGGTGAGCCGGTCCAGGTCGAGGCCGCCCGGGTGCTGGAGCACGACGGCCCGGCCGAACTGGAAGCCGGAGAAGTCTCCGTTCCAGGCCGTGGGAAACAGGTCCAGCTCCCGGGCCCAGGTCTCCAGCCGGCGGTCGATCTCGGCCGCCTTCTCCGGGTCGGCGGGAGCGGCCGGCTGGTAGTGCAGTCCGGGGATCGCGCCGGTGCGGCGGGGCTTGCGCAGGCTCTGGGCGATGTTGGGCGGCCCGGGCAGCGTGTAGGAGGGGGCGGGCGCGCTCGTGGAGTGCTCGGAGGTCATTCGGGGTACCGGCCGATCTGGACGTTCTCCAGGATCCCGGCCGCGTCGGGCACGAGGATCGCCAGGGAGTAGTAGGCGGTGACGAGGTAGCTGATGATGGCGGCCGTGTCGATGCCCATGAACCGGACGTTCAGACCCGGCTGGTACTCCTCCGGGATGCCGGTCTGGTACAGGCCGATCACGCCCTGGTCGGCTTCGCCGGTGCGCAGCGCGATGATGCTCGTGGTGTGGTCGTCACTGATCGGGATCTTGCTGCACGGGAAGATCGGCACACCGCGCCAGGCCGGCACCTCGTGGCCGTCGACGCTCGCGGTGCCGGGCACCAGGCCGCGCCGGTTGCACTGCCGGAAGAACGCCGCGATCGCCTTGGGATGGGCGAGGAACACCTTGGTCTTGCGCCGCATCGACAGCAGCTCGTCCAGGTCGTCCGGCACCGGCGGCCCGGTGAAGGTGCTGATCCGCTGGCCGTAGTCGACGTTGTGCAGCAGCCCGAACTCCCGGTTGTTGACCAGCTCCCACTCCTGGCGCTCGCGGATCTCCTCGACGGTCAGCCGGAGCTGCTGCGCGGTCTGGTCCATGGGATGGTTGTAGAGATCGGCGACCCGGGTGTGCACGCGCAGCACGGTCTGGGTGAGGGACAACTCGTGCTCGCGCGGGGCGAGTTCGTAGTCCACGAAGCCGCCGGGCAGGGTGGGCTCGCCGACATGGCCGGCCTGCACCGGCACATCGGCCTCGCCCTTGCGGTTCATGGGCCGGTTCTGCCGCTCGACGTACGCCTGGAGGTGCGCGGCGAGGGACGGTACCCGCTCGGTGAACTCCTGCACGACGGCCCAGGGCAGCGCGAGCACCACGCCCGCGGTCTCGGCCCGCACCGAGGCCAGCCACAGCGGGTCGGACTGGCCGACCGCCTCGTCGCCCATCTGGTCGCCGTCGGTGACGACCCCGGTGATCTCCTCGTCGCCGTACTTGCCGGTGGTGTAGCGGGTGAACCGGCCGTGCACGACCAGGTAGGCCTCCGTCACCGGCTGGCCCGCCTCGAACAGCACCTGCCCGGCGCGCACCTCACGGGGCTGGAAGCGGCCGGCGATCTCCCGGAGCACGTCGATGTCGGGGTAGCCGCGCAGGATCGGCAGCTCGGTCAGGGTCTCCGGGATGACCCGGATGTCGTCGGCGCCGTTCTGCTCGAAGTGCACCCGGCCGCGCCCCGTGCGCAGCGTCAGGCGGCGGTTGACCCGGTAGGTGCCGCCCTTGACGTCCACCCACGGCAGCGTCTTCAGCAGCCATCGCGAGGTGATGGCCTGCATCTGAGGTTCCGACTTGGTGGTCGTGGTGAGCTGGCGTGCCGCCCGGGTGCTCAGGCTGGTGAGCTGCCCGTCGGCCGCGGGATCGGGCTCGGGTTCGTCGACGGCGGGACCGGTGGCGCTGTCCGGTGTGGTCACATTCCCTCCAGCAGGGAGATGAACAGGGGTGACGGGATCGGTCGCTGGTGTGCCAGGTGGTGGTGTGCACGGACAGCCAAACAGGCGGCATGATCGCCGGGAAAGGCGCGAAAAGGGGCGCTTTCATCTCCTGGTGGTGTAAACCAGCCAATGATCATTACAAAGGGGCGCGTGGAACGGCCACGCGCCGGGCGTCCGCTTCCATGCCCCTGGTGCGCCGTGTCCGTCGGCCCGGTACAGCGCGGGTCACCCTCCATGACGAGCGGTGCGGGCCGGTCACGGCGGCCCCGCGATCCCGCTCGTTCGGCGCGCGGCCCGGGGGCCGGATGGTTAGCGTGAGCTTCGGGAACACGACGGTGGCGGGGGACCAGCCGTACGGGACACAGACCAGGAGGGCCGCGAGCATGGCCGTGCAACCCGAGGGAACGCCCTGTTGGGCCGATGCGATGTTCAGCGACGTCGAGGGAGCCAAGCGGTTCTACGCCGACGTCCTCGGCTGGACCTTCGGCGAGTCGTCGTCGGAGTACGGCAACTACACGCAGGCCTACGCGGACGGCAAGGCGGTGGCCGCCGTCGTCCCGCCCATGCCCGGCCAGGAGGGGCAGTCGCAGTGGTGCCTGTACTTCGCCTCGCCGGACGCCGCCGCCACCGCGGAGAGGATCCGCGAGAACGGCGGCGAGGTGCTGATGGAGCCGATGCGGGTCGGAGACTTCGGCACGATGTGCCTGGCCCGGGAGCCCAGCGGAGCCGTGTTCGGCGTCTGGCAGGGCGGCACCCACGAGGGGTTCGAGGCGACCGCGGTCCCGGGCGCCTACTGCTGGGCCGAGGTCTTCACCCGTGAGCCCGAGAAGGCCGACGCGTTCCTCTCCGCCGTCTTCCCGTACCGCATGAAGCAGATCGAGGACCAGGCCGTCGACTTCCGGATGTTCGACGTGGGGGAGGACACGGTCCTCGGCCGGATGCGGATGACCGACGACTTCCCGCCCGAGGTGCCGTCGTACATCAATGTCTACTTCACCGTCGACGACTGCGACGAGGCCGTGGCGCGCGCCACCAAGCTCGGCGGTGTCCTCCGCTTCGGGCCGATGAGCAGCCCCTTCGGCCGGTTCGCGGCCCTCAGTGATCCGCAGGGCGCGAACTTCTCCGTGATCGACATCACGACCAAGGAAGGGGAGATGCCGACCGTCACGGACGTCTGACCGGCCGCCCCGGCCGGGCCGCCCACGGTACGACGCGGCACGCCCGGCCGCCTGACCATGGCATGATCGGGCATATGCGTGAACGTGTGGTGGCCGCGTGCGACGGGGCTTCGAAGGGAAACCCGGGACCGGCCGGATGGGCGTGGGTGATCTCCGACGACGAGCGGACCGCGGCCCGCTGGGAGGCGGGCCCGCTCGGCCGGGCCACCAACAACGTCGCCGAACTCACCGCCCTGGAGCGGCTGCTCACGGCCGTCGCGCCGGACGTGCCGCTGGAGATCCGCATGGACTCCCAGTACGCGATGAAGGCGGTCACCACCTGGCTGCCCGGCTGGAAGCGCAACGGCTGGAAGACCGCGGCCGGCAAGCCCGTCGCCAACCAGGATCTGGTCGTCCGCATCGACGCGCTGCTCGACGGCCGCACGGTCGACTTCCGCTATGTCCCGGCCCACCAGGTCGACGGCGACCCGCTGAACGACTTCGCCGACCGTGCCGCCAGCCAGGCGGCCACCGTCCAGGAGGCGGCCGGCAGCGCGCTCGGCTCCCCCGAGCCGCCGCCGTCGCCCGACACCCCGAAGGCGGCCGCCCCGCGCAAGAAGGCGCCCCGCCGGGCCGGCGGCGGAGCCTCCTCCCGCACGATCAAGGCGAAGTTCCCCGGCCGCTGCCTGTGCGGCCGCTCCTATGCGGCGGGGGAGTCCATCGCCAAGAACGCGCAGGGCTGGGGCCACCCGGAGTGCCGTACGGCCGAGGCGTGACGGGCCGGCCTCAGCTGTCGAAGGTGTAGAACTTCGTGTGGTCCAGCAGATCCGCCGGACGCACGTCGTTCCACGGCTTCATCGTCTCGTTCAGGTCCACGACGTCCGGCGTGCCGCCGGACGGCACGTACGCCGCGCCCGGATGCCGCTGCTGCCACTCCGCCCACAGCTTGTCGACGAAGGCGTGGTGCAGCCAGAACACCGGGTCGTTGGGGGAGACCCCGGTGGCCATCTGGCCGCCGACCCAGACGTGGACCCGGTTGTGCAGATTGACCCCGCGCCACCCCTCCAGGTGGTTGCGGAACCCGTCCGAGGCACTGTTGTACGGCGCCATGTCGTACGTCGGCATGGACAGCACCGACTCCACCTCCGCGCGCGTCGGCAGCTCGCGCACGCCGGTGCCGAGCGAGCGGCGCAGGAAGGTACGGCCGTCGACGCGTATGTTCATTGGCCAGTTTCCGAAGTCGGCGAACGGACCGTCCATCACCCGGCCGTCGCTACTGCGCCCGGTGCCGCCGAGGAAGTCCGGCCCCCACAGCGCGGCCCGCACCGTGCGGTCGGTGCTCCAGTCCCAGTAGGGCAGCGCGACCGAGGAGTCCACCGACTGCAGCGCCTGTTCGAAGTCGAGCAGGAATCTGCGGTGCCAGGGCAGGAAGGACGGCGAGCGGTGGCCGGTGCGCTCGCCGGTGTCGGTGTCCGACATGATGAACGCGTTGTGCGTGCGGACGAACTCGTCGTAGCGTCCGTTCCGCTTGAGTTCGAGGACGGCGCCTACGAAGCGGCGCTTCTCGTCGGCGGTCAGGGTGGCCTGGTTCTTGCGTACGGTCATGGTGCGCGGTGCTCCGTAGGTCCTTGCGGGGGCGGTCAGTTGGCGGGGAAGGGCAGCAGTGGGGCGCCCTGCAGCTCGTCCACGGCGGCGCGGGCGGCGGCGCGCGGGGTGCGCACCGGGTCGTAGTGGCTGACGATGCTGATCCAGCTGCCGTCGGCGTTGCGCATCAGGTGCAGCGGCACGCCGTCGATCAACACCTCGTAGCCGCCGCCGTGTTCGTGGTGGTGGCCGCCGGAGCCCATCGTCATCGGCCGGCCCTGTATCCGGCGGCCCTTGTAGACCTCGTCGAAGCTCCCCGGCATCGGCATGGGGTGGTGGTCGTGTCCCGCGGCCGAGGCCGTGGGTGCCGCGAGGGCGGTGACGGTGGCCGTCGCGGCGAGGGCGGCCGTCGCGGTGAGCGCGCGGCGCCGGGTGAGGTCGGGCATGCGGGTCCTCCTGGAGTGTGTTCCGGTGGTGACCAGGCATGCCTATCGGGGGCTCGGTGACGGGAAGAAATCGCCCGGGTCCGGTTGGCTGCGATCCGGACAATTGACCACATGTCGTACAGGGTTGAACAAAGATGATCTTGTCGTGATGGGTTGCCGATCTGCTCCGGAACGGGGAATTCCTTGCCTCGCCGACCGCGTTTCCGCTGATCCTTCCCGCCCGCCGCCCGCCCGAGTGGCGCTGCTCACCACGCAAGACTGACGCGATCGGACAGGGCGTGGACGGAAGGCGCTTCCGACCACCTGGTGCGGTGCGGCAGCCGCCCGCGTCCAGCGAGCAACCGCGCAGCGCCGCGCGATGGGCAGTGGCGACCCGCTGCGGCATCTGCCCCGTCCTGCCGTGATGGTCCGCACGACGGCCGCCGTCACCCCGCGGCCATCCCGTGTCGCCGGAGCCATGCCGACCAGCGAGACGCCGGCGCTCGAAGTCCGTCACATCCCGCACCTGGCCGACCCGGGTGACCACCGGGAGTTGATGGCGCGACACCTACTGGTCACGGCCGAGGTGTCTGGCAGGCGTCTGACGGCCTTGGCGCTCGCCCGACTTGCCGGGACCGGCAGCCGGCGGGAGGCCGCGGCCGCGCTGGAAAAGCGTCCGATGGTGATGGACGAGATGACGACCGTCACTGTGGCCCCCCGCAAGTCACCGCCCCGGCGCGAACGGCACCCTTGCCGGCACCACGCTGGAGTTCCGGCACATTCCCCAGCGGATCGGCGTCGAGGATTACGACGCCTTCACGGCCGTCCACATGACCACCCGTGGCCTGATCGACTACGAAGCCCGCCGCACAGCGGTTGCCGGCCTCCGGGAGGTGCCCAGCCGTGTGCCCCTGCCCGGTCCTCCGGCCAGCCGGCCAGAACCTCACCCGGCAAAGACAACGGCATGCCGCCGGAAGGCTGTGGGAACAGCTCAGCGGAGGACTAGCGAAGGACGCCCCCACCTACGCCGACGGCCGGTAATGCATCAAGGAGACATCCATCGCCTCCGCGCGAACCCGAGTGCCGCGCCGTGTCCGCCTTCGGCGTCCGGCCGCCCGCGGTCTCGTGCGTGCGCCAGTAGGCGCGGGCTCAGGGCCGACAGTGGTGTGGTGCGGCGAAGACCACGAACTCCGTTCTGCGGCTATCGGCGGAGTCACCCGCGGCCTCCGGACGTCGTTCGGCGAAGATCACCTGGGTGGGGCCACGCCCAGATGGACGGCGAGCGTCATGAACGCGGCGGCCACTGCCGGGGCTCCTGCCTGGGACAGGTAGCCGCCGAGTGCGAGCATGGCCCTCTCCACTCTTGACGGCGACACGGTCTCGCCGGCTGCCTCACGTTCCAGCTCGCGCAGAGCGTTCCTGGCGCCGCTTTCCTGTTCTGCCGACAGGCCGAACCGGGGAATCTCGCTCGCCATGAGCTCCACGAAGGACCTGATGGATTCCGGTTCCGGTTGCACTCCGGTCGAGGTGAACTCCAACCGCTGGGTCGCGTTGTCGCCTGTGGTGAAGTTCCCTGAGGCGTTTCCGCGTACGTTGATGCTACGGCTTCCCGGCTGGTCGGTCATGCTTTCCTCCTGGGTTGCGCGAGTGCTCGGGTCGTCGGCCGGGGACGGGTTCAGTTTCCGCGGCTGGGAGGGTTGCCCAGGCATTCGAGGTCGGCAGGGCCCCCGGTGGATGAGCAGGGGACGCGTTGCAGGGGCGGAGCGTCAAGGGCGGGCATCGTGCGTACGCCCGGTGCGATGTAGACCCTGGGGACGGTGGCAAATGCGCTGGCCACGGCTTCCGTTCCCCCACTGTCGGCGAGATCGGTGTTGCCCAGACCGATGTAGCGCCCGGTGGTGAGGTTGAGCGTGCAGGTCGTGGTGCTGTCGGGGTAGGTGCGTTTCCTTGTTTCTGGGTCGATTTCTCCGACGATGGTTCCGGGGGAGGGGGCCAGGGTTTCGGTGGGGCCTTCGTCGCAGCCGAACCAGATGGGTTCTCCGTTGAACGGCCGCCGCCACAGTACGGTTTTGCCTTCGAATTTGGCTGTGAGGGTCATCTTCGTGCCGAGGGGGACGACGAATTCACACTGCGACCGCTGCTCGCCTGCCTTTCGGCCCTGCTCTCCTTTGAGGTGCCAGTTGAGTGGGGGTTGAACGCACGGCTTCACCCCCGGGGTGTCGGGAGTAATGGTGGTCTGGAAGCTGTCCCCTGCGAGTTGGATGTGGACCAGCGCGACCTGCTGTGTGGGGGTCTGCTTGCTGGTCGCCTGCTGGCACTGCTGCCTGGCGCTCTTGTCCCGAGAACTGGTGGTCGTGGCACAGACGGTGCGTTCGCGGTCCGCAGTGACGGTGCAGGTGGCCGAGGCGGCGCCTTCATCGCATCCCCAGTAGACGATGGACACGCCCCGCGGGAGAGGGGCGGCGGGGACCACGTCGACGGGTCCGCGTTTGCCTGTGGCGACGCGGGTGACCTTGGTGCAGTCCGTCGTGCCGGCGCCGCTCGGACATGGCCCTTCAGGCGTGCCGGGCATGTCCTTCACCTCGAAGAGGTCCGTGGCGACCCTCACGTGCAAGGGCACGGTAGAGGCCGCCTGGGGACCGTTGCCCTGGCCCAGTACGTACACGCCCGCGCCCCCTACGACGCCCAGCAATGCCGCCCCGATCACGACCTTGGCCACGAGGGGAAGTTTGACGAGGGCGCTGTGGCCGCCGGCGTGCCCCGCGTTCAGCCCGCCGCCACTTGCCGGAGGAGGGTGGCCTGGTGTGGCATGACCACTGCTACTGCCCTGGGCCGGCCCATGGGTGCCCGGGGAGTTTCCCAGCCCGTGGGAGGCGTGTTGAGCCCCCTGCCCAGGGGAGTTCGCTTGTCCGCCGGTCGGATCGTTGCCGCCCCCGGTGCTCGCATGAGGGCCGCCGGGAGTAGCCGCAGTGGGGGGAGCGGCTGGTGCCGGGCCGGAGCCGAGGAGGGCGTGGGCGTGCTCCGCGATCGCGGCGCTCCCGTGATCTCCCAGAGCATGCCAGGCTGCTGCCGCAGCGACCAATGCGGCGGCAGCGGCGGCATGTTGACCGGTCAGTCGGAGGCGGATGCCGGTCTCGTGGGTGAAGTACGCGTGTGCGGGCGCGTCTTCAGCCCGTTTCGCGGCGGCGAGGCCGCGAGTGAGGATCCGGCCCCAGGCGCTCCAGCGCAGGGAGCACGCGGCGGCAGGCGCGGCGGCCTTGGCCAGCGCAACGCCCAGGTCGGGGCGGCCCATCCGGCTTGCAGCTTCGATGAGTGCTGAGATCAGCGGACTGTGATCGGCGACCGACACCGGCTGGGTGCGTTGCGTGGAGGCCCATGCGGTGAGCCGTCGAACCGTCTCTGCGAGCCGGTCGCCGTCGAGCGCCAGGTCGTCGGGCAGATCCTGGGCGACGGCGTCGCCCAGGCGCACACGTTCCTCGGCAAGGGTGACCAGGCCGAGTTCGGTCAGAGTGTCGACTGCCGCCCGCGCCGCGTCGAAGGCGCCGCTGTCGGCCGTCAGGGAGGTGAGGACCTCAAGCGTCACGTCCACATCCGGCACGGTCGCGAGCAGCTCCAGGACCTGCCGAACGTCGTCGCTGCCACGCTCGACGGCCTGGCGGAGCAGAAGGGGCATCTCGCTTACGGCGGGAAGCCTGAGGAGTCCTGTGTCTCCGTCGGGTCTGGCGAGCGCCGCGGCGCGCAGCAACGTGAACGGATGGCCTTGACTGGCCTTCCAGAGGCCGTTCGCCGCGGCTGTCTCCGCAGGACGCAGTGGGCGTCGCAGCTCCCGGGTGAGGAGTTGCAGGGCGGCTTCGCGCGGCAAGCCACCCAGGGCGAGGGAGGTGCCGTGCCCCCACAGCATGCGTTCACGCCCGCTGAACACGACGGTCCCGGCAGGTACCGCGTCCTGGAGCCGGGTCAGGTTCCGGGCGGACACCTCCAGGTCGTCGATGACGACGCACACTCGTAGATCGCCGAGCAGGGAGTGGAGTTCCCCCTCGGTGGGCCGGTAGCCGGGGCTGCTGTAACACGCTTCGAAGATGCTCTGGATCAGGTCGTCGACTTCTCGGCCGTGCCCGTTGAGGAAGATGACGCCATCACGCCCGCCGAGCTCCAGGCATGCCTGCCGGACCAAGGCGCTCTTCCCGATGCCCTCGGCACCATGGACCTCGGCCGGTTCATCGGCGGCGACGCTGCCCAGGATGGAGGCGAGTTCGCTTTCCCGGCCGAGTGGCGGGCCGCCTCGGCTGGGCCGGCGCTCGATCCGCTCTTTCCGCACGGGTTTCGGAGGTTTGTTCGGGGTGAGTAGGGCCACCGTCGAATGGGTCGCCTTCACCACGACGCTATAGAGCTCGTTGTTGTCCCCCGTGACGAATTGGCCGATCGCGTCGCCCTCCACGGTCAAGTCCCGGCCGGAGCTCACCATGTCACTCTCCCCACCCGTGGGCGTACGTTCCGTCACCAAAAAGTCTTGCGTACCTTCATGCCCGGAGTGAGCGAAACGGCCCTTTTCCATATGTCGACGGAGGGGGCGGTTTACGTCCGCTCGAACGGGGAGGGCAACGCCATGAAGCTGTCGGGCGGGAACTACTTCACCTGCTGATGAAGGACCTGGATCTGTTCTCTCGCCCGACAAGCCGTTCTGCCTGGTCCCGTGCCGGATGACAGACTGGGCGCCATGGACGAACGCGCAATCCGCAGGTCGGGTCAGTGGGCATCGGTGGTCGGTCTCGGCACATGGCAGCTGGGCGCCGACTGGGGCGACGTGGACGACAAGGAGGCCCTGTCCGTCCTGGAGGCGGCGGCCGAGGCCGGCGTCACCTTCTTCGACACGGCCGACGTGTACGGCGACGGACGCAGCGAGGAGACCATCGCCTCCTTCCTGCGCGGCCGGCCCGATCTGCATGTGCTGGTGGCGACCAAGATGGGCCGCCGGGTCGAGCAGATCCCCGGGAACTACGTCCTGGACAACTTCCGCGCCTGGAACGACCGCTCGCGCCGCAACCTCGGCGTCGACCGCGTCGACCTGGTCCAGCTGCACTGCCCGCCGACACCCGTCTACTCCTCCGACGCGGTGTTCGACGCCCTGGACACCCTGGTCGAGGAGGAGCGCATCGCGGCCTACGGCGTGAGCGTGGAGACCTGCGCCGAGGCGCTCACCGCGATCGCCCGGCCGCACGTGGCGAGCGTGCAGATCATCCTCAACCCCTTCCGCATGAAGCCCCTGTACGAGGTGCTGCCCGCGGCCCGCGAGGCCGGCGTCGGCATCATCGCGCGGGTGCCGCTCGCCTCCGGCCTGCTGTCCGGCAAGTACACCAAGGACACGGTGTTCGCGGCCAACGACCACCGCACCTTCAACCGGCACGGCGAGCAGTTCGACCAGGGCGAGACCTTCTCCGGCGTCGACTACGGCACCGGGGTCGAGGCCGCCGCCGAGTTCGCCGCGCTCGCCCCCGAGGGCTACACCCCCGCCCAGCTGGCCCTGCGCTGGATCATCGAGCAGGACGGTGTGACCACGGTGATCCCCGGCGCCCGCACCCCGGAGCAGGCCCGCGCCAACGCCGCCGCCGCCAAGCTGCCGCCGCTGCCCGAGGAGACGTTCACCGCGATCCGTGAGCTGTACGAGCGGCGGATCAAGGAGCAGGTCGAGCACCGCTGGTAGTCGTGGGGGCACGCGTCGTTTGAAGGAACGGCCGGGCGGTTACACGCACCGCATGGTGCAGGAAGGACGGCGCAGGGGGCGGAACGAGACCGAGGAGGAGCGGGCCGACCGGATGTGGGTCGAGCTCATCCAGGAGGTCCGGGTCGCCCAGACGGGCGTGCAGATCCTGTTCGGCTTCCTGCTGACCGTCGTCTTCCAGCAGAAGTACGCCACGCTGCCCCACGCCGACCAGGTCATCTACATCGTGACCGTCGTCCTCGGCGCCTGCGCCACCGGCGCCCTCATCGGACCGGTGTCCCTGCACCGCCTGGTCGCCGGCCGCCGCGTGAAGCCGCAGGCGGTCCGGCTCGCGTCCCGGATGACGTTCGTCGGCCTGGTCTTCCTCCTGGTGACGATGACGTCCTCGCTGCTGCTGATCCTGCGGGTGGCCACCCGCGGCGGCTATGTGCCGTACCTGGTGGCGGCCGTCGTCGGCTGGTATCTGGTCTGCTGGTACGGCCTGCCGCTGTGGGCCCGCCACCGGCACACGACCCGCTCCTCCGACGGCACCGCGCACGGGCGGCCGGGCGGCGGCACGCCCGGCCGGGAACGGACGTAGGACCGCAGCCCCCGCGCCGCCGGCGGGCCTGCGGCCACTCAGCCCGCGGAGAGGATCTCGGCCACCAGCTCGTCGACCGGGACGCGTTCCCGGCCGGGCGGGACGAGCCGGTGGGTCTCCCGCAGGAACGCCGCGACCGCGGGCGCCCACGCGAACACCACGGCGCGGTGCCGGCTCCCGTCCGGCCGGACGTCCCCGAGGAACTCCATGCGCAGCTCGTGCAACGCACCGGTCTCGGCCGGCCGCAGCCGCACGTCCCCGGCGCCGACGGGCCGGACCAGACCGTCGGAGAGCATCTCCCGGTCCAGCCGCCAGCGGGCCAGTACCCGGCCGTCGTGTCCGAAGACGGCGGTGACGGCGAACGGGTCGCCGGCGTCGTAACTGAGATGGGCCAGCACGGGACACCGGCCGGTGCCTTCCGTGCGCAGCTGTACCACCAGGGTCTTGTGCACGAACGCGGTCATGCGGGGGCCTCCGGCGACAATCGGCGTAGAGACATCTAGTACCCCGGTGCCGCCCCGGATGCTCACCCATACGAAGGATTCCCCGGAATCCCAGGATTCCCGCCGGCTCCGCGCAGCCTTCTTCAGATCGTCGGTGCGCACGACGTCACGCGCCGGATCCGCCCCGGGCCTCGCAGCAGCGCATGACCCGTTCCGGGGAGCAGCCCGCCGGCTGCGCGAACGCCTTCCCGGACACCTTCGGCGGCCCGCCCGCGGCCGGGCCGCCCGGGCGCACGCCGCGGACCACCGCCAGGGCGAAGGCCCGGCTTCCGGTGCGCGCGCAGCCACCGAATGCGCGGGCGTCAGCCGAAGGCCTCCCGCAGCGCGGGCAGCAGGGTCTTCGCCGACCAGTCCAGGAACTCCGGCTGCGCGTCGCCGCCGATCTGCACGAGGGCGATCTCCCCGAACCCGGCCTCGGCGTAGGGCCGTACGGCCTCGACGAAGGCGTCCGGGTCGTCGCCGCACGGGATCGAGGAGGCGACGTCGTCCTCGGTCACGAACTGGGTCGCGGCCTCGAAGGAGTCGGGGTGCGGCAGTTCGGCGTTCACCTTCCAGCCGAGCCCGAACCAGCGGAACTGGGAGTGGGCGCGCTTGACCGCCGTGTCCCGGTCGGGGTCGTAGCACACCGGCAGCTGCCCGACCCGGGGCTTGCCGCTGCCGCCGTGCCGGTCGAAGGCCTCCAGCAGGCCCGGCTTCGGTTCGGTCGCGATGAGCAGGTCGGCGAGGTGCCCGGCGAGCTTGCAGGACTGCTCGCCGGAGACGGCGATGCCGATCGGCGGCGGCTGGTCCGGCAGATCCCACAGCCGGGCCGACTCCACGTCGTAGTGCGGTCCGTGGTGGGTGACGTGGCCGCCCTCGAACAGCGCGCGGATGATCCCCACGGCCTCTTCGAGCATCTCGTGGCGCACGTCCACCGGGGGCCATCCACCGCCCACCACATGCTCGTTCAGATTCTCGCCCGCGCCCAGCCCGAGCCGGAACCTGCCCTCGGACAGCAGCTGCACCGTGGCCGCCTTCTGTGCCACGATCGCCGGGTGGTAGCGCAGGATCGGGCAGGTCACATAGGTCATCAGGGGAATCCGCGAGGTGGCCTGGGCGGCGGCGCCCAGCACGCTCCACGCGTACGAGGAGTGGCCCTGCGAGCGCAGCCACGGAAAGTAGTGGTCGGAGATCACGGAGAAGTCGAACCCGGTCTCCTCGGCTCGCACCACATGGTCCACCAGGTCCCGGGGACCTGCCTGCTCGGTCATCATCGTGTATCCGAATTGCACCATAAGAGGTGAGTCCCCGGGCCGGTGGCCGGAAAACGGACCACCGCCGCCGGTCAGCCCGACGGCGTACGGAACGTCTGCAGGAACGTCTTCAGTGCCAGCCGGTTGGCGGTGTCGTCCCAGGTGGCGGCCGGGGTGGTGAAGCGCAGCGAGAAGCCGTCGCCGCCGCCCGTCAGGAAGCCGCGCCCGAAGGTGTGCACCCGGGCGTCCCCCGTACCGGCCAGCCACTCCAGGTCGGCGGCCGCGTGGCCCTGGTAGGCGGCGGCCCGGACGGTGCCGACGCGGTGGTAGCCGGGCAGCTGCCGCAGACCCGGTTCGACGTCGTCCCGCCAGACGGCGACCGGGTCGGGACCCACGTGCTCGCTGTGGGTGACGGCCAGCGTCGGGGAGGCGCCGCCTCGGCCGAAGGTGACGCGGTAGGCACCGGTGACGCGCGTGGTGGTCAGCCGCCTCCAGCCGTCGGGCAGGGCCACCGAGAAGCCCTCCGGGGCGGTGTAGGGGTGGTATCCGGCCGGCGCGGCGGGCGAGGGGCTCGGGGTGGAGCTCGCCGAGGGCGTCGCGGCGGCCCCGCCGGTGTGCCGGCCGGCGGGGGTGGCCGCGGCGGAGGGGTGGTCCGGTGCCTGCGCCCTGCCGGTGCCCGGGAGCTGGTGCGCCGCGGCCAGGACGGCGGCGGTGACGGTGAGCGCGGCCAGCACGGTACCGGCCGCCATGGCCCGTCTGCCGTGCTCCCGCCCGGCCAGGCGCACCCCCGCGTACGCGCCGCGCAGCCGGGGCACGGCGGCCGGCTGCCGGTCCGCGTCGGCGTCCTCGTCGAGGGTCCGGATCAGGGCCTCGCGGACCACCGGCCGGGTCAGCCGCTCCCGCGAGTTCTTCCGCAGCAGCCCCTGCACGGCCTGGGTGAGCGGGCCCGCGCGCAGCGGGGTGCGCAGCGGCAGCCGGTCCACGGCCTTCAGGGTGGCGTCGGGCCGGCCGCGGTCCCGGTACGGCGGGCGGCCCTCCACCATCGTGTACAGGAGCGCGCCCAGCGCCCACAGGTCGGCGGCCGGCCCGATGCGCTCGTCGCGGGCCTGCTCCGGCGAGGCGTACGACGGTGCCGTGAGCCGGGGCACCAGCGTCGCACCCGCCAGTCCGAACCCGGTGACGACGACGGGCCCGCTGTCCCGCACGAAGATCTGGCCGGGGCTGAGCTCGCCATGGGTGATGCCCTCGTCGTGCGCGGCCTGGAGCACATCGAGCAGCTCCAGGGCGATCCGGGCCGCCCGCACCGTGTGGAACGCGCCCTCGCGGTCCAGGAGTTCGCTGAGCGGCGTGCCGTCGATCCACTCGGTGACCGTCCACAGGGTGCCGGCCTCCACCACGGCGTCGACGACGGAGGCGACCTGGCCGGGGCACAGCAGCCGCATGGTCTCGGAGGTACGGACGACGCGGGCCGTCACCCGGCGCGCGCCGGTGTCCGCGGACGCCTCCGGCAGGTCGGTCCGGGCCACCAGCCGGGGCTGCCCCGCCGCCACGTCCTCGGCGTACCACCACAGGCGGTTCGTCTCCCGGGCGAAGACCTCCAGGAGCCGGTAGCGTCCGGCGACCAACTCGTGTGCGGAGACGTGCGCCTTGACCATGGTCATCCCTCGCTGGAACCCCTGTTGTGTGTCTCACAGAGGTACGCGGGACGCGCGGTGGTGCGTTCAAAGAATCCGTGACCGGGGTACGTTCCTGTCCTTTGTTCAAGTCTTCGAAAACGGCGAGTCCACGACCTCACAGCAGCCCGAACCGCTCGGCCCAGCCGGTGAGTTCGCGCGGTGTCGTGTTGCCGCCGCACACCACGAGTCCGATCCGGGCGCCGGCGCCCACCCGTGCCGCCACCTCGCGGGCCGCCGGCAGTAGACAGCCCGCGGCCGGCTCGGCCCACACCTTGGCGTGGCCGGCGAGGTCCAGCGAGCCCTGTACGGCGTCCCGGTCGGAGACCACCAGCACCTCGTGGACCAGCGCGGACACATGGTCGTAGGTCAGCTGCGACACGGTGGGCGCGCTGAGCGTGGTGACCAGCGACGACAGGGGCACCGGGACCGGCCCGCCCGCCTTCAGCGCCGCGGACATGGCCTCGGCGCCCTCGGTCTCCACGCCCCAGACCCGCACCCCGGGGCGCCTGGCGGCGAGCGCGGCCGCGACCCCGGCGATCAGCCCGCCGCCGCCGACGCTGACGACGACGTCCGTCGGTTCGCCGGTGTCCCGGACGTCCTCGGCCAGCTCCAGCCCGACCGTGCCCTGTCCGGCGATCACCACGGGGTCGTCGAACGGGTGGACCAGGGTCAGCCCCTCGTCCCGCAGCCGCGTCACCAGCTCGAAGGCGCTGTCCATGCCGTCGGTCAGCCGCACCGAGGCGCCCGCCTCCCGCGCGATCCCGATGGAACGCGCGGGCGCGCTCCGGGGCATCACCACGGTCGCCTTCACGTCGAGGGCCGCGGCCATCACCGCGAGGGCGACCCCGTGGTTGCCGCCGCTGACCGCGACCACACCCGCCGCCCGCTCGGCCTCGCTCAGCGACAGCAGCTTCGCCGTCGCCCCGCGTGCCTTGAACGAACCGGTGCGCTGGAGCAGTTCCAGCTTGGCGGTGACCGGCACGCCGAGCAGCGCGGTCAGGCCCGGGCTCGGTACGGTCGGCGTCCGCACGACATGCCCGGCGATCCGCTCCGCCGCGGCCTCGATCTCCGTGATGCCGATCAAGGTGCCTCACCCTTCCGGCGCGGGGGTGGGGCCGCGCCCCTCGCACCCTGACCCGCGGCGAGCACCGAGGTCAACACGGTTTCGGCACATGTCACCGGGGATCACAGCTCGCGGTCCGCCAGGAAGTCCAGCAGCCGGAACAGGTCACCGGCGGCTTCGGTCGCCAGCGGCAGGCCCGTCAGCAGTGTCCGGGCGGCGTCCGTGTGCGCACGGGCCGCGGCCAGGGCCGCCGTACGACCGCCCGCCGCCTCGATCAGCGCGGCGGCCTCCGCGGCCCGCTCCGGGGTGTCGAGCAACCCGGGCAGTGCCTGGGACGCGGGGGAGCCGAGTGCGGCCAGCACCGGATAGGTCTTCTTGCGCTCGCGCAGATCGCCGCCCACCGGCTTGCCCGTGACGGCCGGGTCGCCCCAGATGCCGAGCACGTCGTCGACCAGCTGGAAGGCGACTCCGAAGTGCCGTCCGGCCCGGTCGAGAGCGGTCACCGTGGCCTCGGGCGCCCCGCCGAGCGCCGCGCCCAGCGCGACGGCGCAGCCCAGCAGCGCACCGGTCTTGCCCTCCGCCATGGCCCGGTACTGCTCGGGCGTCACCCGCTCCGGGCCGGTGCAGGGCCGGGTGGTGAACAGCAGGTCGTCGGCCTGTCCGCGGACCAGGTCGGCGAGGGCGCCGGAGAGCAGCCGTACGGCGCCGGCGCCCTGCGGCACGGCGGCGAGGGTCTCCACCCCCAGCGCGAACAGGGCGTCCCCGGCGAGCACCGCGGGGCCGGTGCCGTAGGCCTTCCACACGGCGGGGCGGCGGCGCCGCGTCGCGTCGCCGTCCATGATGTCGTCGTGCAGCAGCGAGAAGGCGTGCACCAGCTCCACCGCGACCGCGGCCGGGATACCGGCCCGCCCGTCGGCGCCCGCCGCCTCGGCGCCGAGCACCGCCAGCGCCTGCCGCACGCCCTTGCCGCCCGGCGCGGCGGCGGGCGCCCCGCCGACCTCGCACCAGCCGAAGGAGTACGCGGCCATCTCGGCCACCCAGGGATGCAGCCGCCCCACCGCCTCCCGCAGCGCCGGCTGCACCACGTCCCGGCAGCGGGCGAGGACTTCGGCGGCGGCGGGCGCGGCCTGTACGGCGGTCACCGGGCGACCTGCGCGGCGAGGCCGAACTCCTCCTGGGCCCGGGCCACCATCTCCCGCGCGTGCTTCAGCCCGCTGCGCTCCAACGTCCGTGCCAGGTCGGCGAGTTCGGCCGCCGTCTCCGCGCGGTCGCGGCCCAGCTGCGCCAGCGACTTGGCCAGCCCCAGCCGGGCCAGCGCCGCACCACGCGGCTCGCTCATCGCCCGGAACTCCTCCAGCGCCAGCTCGTACAGCTCCCGTGCCTCGGCGTAACGTTCCGCCCGGTACAGGACGTTGCCGCGCATCTTGTGGTTGTAGGCGAGCGCGCTGGACAGGTTCATCGCCCGGCAGCCGGCCTCCGCCTGCGACAGCAGCTCCAGTGCCCGTTCGGTGTCCTTGTCGCGCACCGAGAGGATGTCGGCGAGGCCGCGCAGCGCCCAGGCGTGCCCGCGCCGGTCCTCCGCGCGTTCGGCTATCTCCGCCGCCTCTTCGAACAGCGCGTAGGCCCGGTCGTAGTCGCCGGTGTTGCGGTGCATCTGCGCGATGCCCTCCAGCGCCCACACCGTGTGCCGGGCCTCACCGCGCCTGCGGGCCTCGGCCAGCAGCTGCTCGTGCAACCGGCCGACCGCGTCGTAGTCGCCCTGGATACGGCCGGTCTCCGCGAGACCGGCCAGCGAGTACCCCCGGCAGACGATGTCGCCGCCCCGCTCCCCGAGTTCGGCCGCGAGCCCGAGCAGCCGCCAGGCCAGCGGGAAGGACCCGCGCTGCCGGGCGAGGGTGCCGCCGCTCCACAGCGCCCACGCCATCGCGGCGGTGTCGCCGGCCTCCCGGGCGGCGCGGTAACTGGCCTTCCAGGCGCGGTCAGCGTCCTCCACGTGACCGAGCCGCCGGTGGGCCTCGGCGACGGCGAGCCCGCAGCGGGCCGCCTCGGCCGGGCGCCCGGACCGCTCGGCCTCGCGCAGCTTCTCGGTGGCCTCTGCCAGCACATCGACCAGCGAGGAGTTCACGGACAGGGTGGTCAGGGCGCCCTGGTACTCCGGGGCGAAAGCCTTGCCGTACATGCGTACCTTTCTATACACGCCGCGTATACATCGCGTGTATAGCGAGTCGGGAATGCGCCCCGGCCAAAGGACCGGGGCGTGTCGGTCTGTTGTCGATCAAGACGCAGGCACAGCGCGGGGGGTTGCCCGTGCGACACGGGTCACCCTGTGAAGTTTCAGTGCTGCTGGTTCTTCTGCGGGGTCAGCTCGCTCGGGCGGACCACGACGAAGCCCTCGCCCTGGAGCATCAGCTGCACGGCCTCGCCCGAACCGCCGCGCAGCATCGAGCCGATGGACTGGGAGCGGTGCAGCGAGGTCTGCAGATGCGCGGTCCAGCCGACCACCGCGTCCGTGTCGACGTACACCGGGAACTGCGCGGAGACCGGGATCACCAGCGGATTGCCCTCGCAGACCAGGCCGAGCCGCCCCTGCCCGGTGAACACGCTGTTGAACAGGCCGCCGCCGGCGATGCCCGACCCCTTGACCGTCCTGATCTCGTACGCCAGCGAGGCGTCGAAACACAGCACGTTGCGTCCGTTGACCGTGAACTGGTCGCCGGCCTCGACCTCGACGATGAAACAGTTCTGCGCCTCGTGCGCGAACCAGGCCTCGCCCTGCCCGCGCACCGCCATGAGGGGCAGCCCCTCGCCGGTGACCGCACGCTTCAGCATGCCGCCGACGCCCTGCCCCTTGCGCTCGAACCTCAGGTCTCCGCGATAGGCGACCATCGCGCCCTGGCGGGCGTACATCTCGCCGTTCACCGCGTACTTGATGCACTTGGCGTTCTCGACGGACATTCCCGGCTCCACGGCCGGCCGCACCACGTGCTCACTGGAAAAGAGATCACCCTTCATGCGGGGCATGGTGTCCCGGAGGATGCCGTTCCGCCAAGATCGCGGGAGCCGGCGCCCGTGGGACCCGGCGGCGCGGGCCCGGTCCCGATGGCCGGGCGCCGTCGGGGCGGAAGCGGTCGTGGAAGCCGCGGGCCGCCCATGTCCGCGCAGTGCGCCTGGGCGGCGGCCGTGAGCAGCGTCGCCGCTCACCGGGCGCCTGGGTCCGCTCGCCGGCCGCGTGCGTCGAGCGCAACGGCTCGCGTCGTTTCGGTCATGCTCTCCTCCTGGTCGGCTCGTCGCCGTGAGGCATGTGGCCGGCGGACGTTCTCATGACGGGGATCAGCCGGGCAGAAGATCGCGTGCCGGTTGGTTGAGCGCGGTTCGGACGAACTGGCCCGCGCGGTCGAGCGCCAATGCGCCCTCGTCCAGGATCGGCGCGAATCCCTGGAAGACGTGGGGCACTTCCGCGGTGATGTCGAGGATGACCGAGACGTCGGCGGCTGCCAGACGGGAGGCGAGCCGGATGGAGTCGTCGAGCAGTGTTTCGTGCGTTCCGACCTGCACGAGAGTGGGCGGCAGCCCGTGCAGGCCGTCGAACAGCGGGCTGTGCTCCCGCGCCGCCGCAGCACCTTCGCCGGCGTAGTCGAGCACGCGCCGGGCGAGCGCTTCCCGATGCACCGCGACGTCCACGGACGCCCGCGTTGTCATCGAGTCGCCGGCCAAGGTCAAGTCGATCCAGGGCGACAGCAACACCGCGCCCGCCGGTACGGGCCGGTTTCCCGCCACCAGTGACGTGAGCAGTCTCAGTGCCACCGCGCCTCCGGCGGACTCCCCGATCACGATCAGTTCGTCGGCGCCGACACCCGAGTCCAGCAGCGCTTCATAACACGTCGCGGCATCGGTCGCCGCGGCCGGTGCCGGGTGCTCGGGCGCAAGCCGGTAATCCACGGTGACGACCCGCAGTCCCGATCGCCGGGCGATCTGGGTCACCAAGCCCAAGGAGCTGTTCGCCGAACCCAGTGCGAACGCGCCGCCGTGGAAGTAGAGCGCGGTGCCGACCGGTTGCGGCGCACCGCTGATCGTGACCGACAGCGCGGCGACACCCGCCAGGTCGAGCTTCTCGACGATGGCGTCGGTGGGCACCGGCTGCGAGCTGAGGATCTGTTCGAACAGCGGCCGTTGGACGTCGATATCGCCACCCAGGTCGAGCGGCGAGTTCCGCCGGAGTTCGCGGACCTGCTCGCGTTGCTCACGGGTCATGCTGTCACCCGCCTGGTTCCGAGGCCGGTGCGGTGCGGACGTTCGACCGGGCCGAGGACGACGGTGCGCTTGTTCGTCATGATCGCGCCTCCGCCGACTTGACGTGCTGCGCTACCAGTGCCGAAAACTCTTCGGGCTCGTCGATCGGAACGATGTGGCCGGCGCCGGGCAGCAGCCTGGCCGTCAACTTCTCGCTGAACGGGGCGAGTTGACGCGCGGTGCCCTCGCCGACCGCTCCTCCGCCGATCGCGAGCACCGGAAGGGTGAACACGTTGTGCCTCACCCACGAGGAGATCCAGCCCGCGTTCGCGGGCATCGCGCGGTAATGCTCGAAAGCGGCCCGCAAGGACTCCCGCCCACGGTACGCCTCGACGATCCGGGCGGTCAGCGCCTCCGAGAGCCCGCGGCGGCTTCCGCCGTCGAGGAAGAACCGGATGTAGCGGTCTTCCCGTCCCTCCAGCAGGTCCTCGGCGAACCCGCCCGGAGCCGAGTGGAGCCCGAACCACCAGGGGGCGCCGCTCGCCGTGAAGGATTCGGCTCCGGGCAGTGTGCCGATCATCGCCTCACTCAGCGTCAGGCTGGACACCCGGTGCGCGTGGGCCGCGGCCAGCGCGAACGCCGGTGCGGTGCCGAGGTCGATGCCGACGACGTGCGCCCGGTCGATGTCAAGCGCGTCGAGGAGCCCGACCAGATCCCCGGCGAGCTCGGTCGCCAGGTATCCGCCGGCCGCTCGGTCGCTGTCGCCCAGACCGCGTAGATCCGGCGCGACGACACGAAGCCCGGCCGCCGTGAGCAGCGGCGCGACTTCGGACCAGATCGCCCGCGTGTGCGGAAAGCCGTGCAGCAGCAGGACCGCGGGGCCCTCACCCGCCACCTCGACCGCGAGGCGGACGTCGTTCACCGAGATGTACCGCGCTCGGGCGTCCGCCAGGTAGGCAGTCAACATCGTTCATCTCATCCAGCCGGTTACTATCGGATACCAGGCGAACATAGGAGACCGACCGTGGACGTTCAAGGAGGCACTTCCCGGAACCCTGGTCACCTCGGGGTGACCCCTCACCGCGGCGACCTCTTCGATGCGGCCTGCCCCACCAGGCAGCTGCTCGACCGGGTCGGCACGAAATGGACGACCATGCTCGTCCTGACCCTCGACCAGACCGATGGCGAACTTCGTTTCACCGAACTCAAGCGGGCCCTGACCGGGATCTCCCAGAAGATGCTGACGCAGACCCTGAGGTCGCTCGAACGGGATGGACTCGTCACCCGCCGGGTCGAGCCTTCCGTTCCGCCACGGGTGTTCTACGGGCTCACCGTGCGGGGAAAGTCGTTGGCACAGCCCCTGTCACAGTTGCGAGAGTGGGCGGAGACGCACATGCCGCAGATTCAGCTCGATCAGGACGCATTCGACCGTTCACTCTGAGCGTGAGAGCGAGGCGGGAGAACAGGCTCAGCGCGCGAGCACGCACCCAGCCGCGACGCCGAGCCAGAGCATGGCTCCGGAGAACAGGCCGACGATCGGATACAGGCGGTACTTCCGGGTGGTTGCCCTTGCGTTTTTCGGCCTTTCGGGCAGGTAGGCGACCGGTACATGGGTTCCGAGGGCCGGCCCCGTCCCCGTCGTGGCGGGCCGGAACCGGACGGGCCGGCCCTGCCGGTCGGTGAACTCGATGACGGGGCCGCCTTCGCCGCCGGGCACGCGACTGCCGCCCCATCGGACACCCCCTAGCCCTCAGCCGCCCCGCGCCCGCAGAACCCCGCCTCCAGGGCCCCCGCCAACGCGTCCAGCACCTTCCCGTTGTTGGACGTGTTGGCGACAGCCGTGACACTCCGCGAACCGTCCAACGAGGCGAAGGCATAGGTGTAATACCCCTGCACCACCCCTGTGTGCCCGTACACCGACACCCCGCACGACAGATCACGCCGCCGCAACCCCAGCCCGTACGCCGTCGTGGCGTCGACCGGCGTGAACCGCTCCATCTCGCCGAGCCGCGCGGCGGACAGCAGCCTGCCGCCGAGCAGCGCACCGTAGAAGACGTCGAGATCCCGCGCGCTGGAGATGATCGCTCCCGCGCTCTGCGCCCACGACACCGTCTGCTCGGTGGCGTCGACCAACGGCTCGCCGCCCTGGTCCGGGGTGAGGTACCCACGGGCGTAGCGGCCCGGAATGGCGGTCGAGGGATGGACGTAGAACGTGTCCCGCAGCCCCAGCGGCGCGAAGATGCGGTCCTCGTACTCGGTCCGCACGGAGTGCCCCGTGAGCTTCTCGATGAGCATGCCCGCCACGACGAAGTTGGTGTTGGAGTAGGAGTACGCGGCGCCGGGCTCGTTGGTGAGCGGCTTCTTCAGGGAGAGGCCGACCAGCTGACGGTAGGTGAAGACCTTGTTCCGCACCGCCTCGAAGCCGGACACGCTGTCGGCGAACAGGTCCTTGGTGTAGTCGTAGAGGCCGCTGCGGTGGCTCAGCACGTCGCGGACCGTGATGCGGTCGTCCGGCAGCAGCTGGGGCAGATAGCGGTTGACCGGCGCGTCCAGCGCCAGCCGGTTCTCGTCGGCGAGCTGCAGCAGGACGACGGCCGAGAACGTCTTGGTGACGCTGCCGACGCGGAACCGGTCGTCGGTGGCGAGGGGTCGCAGACTGCTCCGGTCGGCCACTCCGCGCGCCGCCTCGTACGTCCGGCCCTGGTCGTCGATCCGGGCCAGCGCGCCCGGCGCGCCCTGGTCCACCGCGGACCGCAGTGCGGCGGCGAGGCCCACGGGGTCGGGAGCCGGGAGCGCCGCTGCCGCCGGCGTGTCCGCCTCTCCGGTCGCGGCCCGCGCCGGGACCGCCAGGAGCGACAGCGCGACCGCCGCCAGGAGCACGCCCCGCCCCACCGTTGCTGAGACCATCCGGCACCCTCTTTCAGCGGTACGAAACCACACGGAACTTGATGCGACTTCGGTCACATTCAGGCCCTGGAACCTAAGGGATGAGGGTGACGTCTCCACAGGCGACACACACTTGGTCAGCTCCTGATCACTCTGTGGCGCACATTTGTAAAGGATTGCCCTAGAAGGTCGCGAAATCGATCATTCTGCCTTTACGTGCACATGACTGATCCGCAAGGGTGGCGCTTCGGGGCCCGACCAGCCCCCGTGACGCCCAACCGCGTCACGCAGCAAGGCGGTTGGGGCTCCCGGCTGCCTTCGAACGAAGGAACCCTGATCAGTGCGTAGACCGCACATACGCAGCGTCGCCGTCGCCATCGCGGTGACCACCGCTGCCACGGGCCTGGCCGGTACGGCCTTCGCGGGCTCCTCCACGGGGGCGGAGCGGTCCTCGGCCGCCGCCACCACGAACGCCACGGCGGTGGTGGAGGCGGCGCGCACCGCGGCCTTCGCCCACGCCTCGGCGACCGGTGTGTCCAAGGGCGACGAACTGCACGCCCAGGACGTGATGCTCGACCCCGAGGGCGCCCGGCACGTCCGGTTCGTCCGCACGCACGACGGCATGCCCGTGCTCGGCGGTGACCTCGTCGTCCACCTCGACCACCAGCTTGCCTACGCCGGCGTGACCCGCGCGGCCGGACAGGCCGTCAAGCCGGCCACCACCCGGGCCAAGCTGACCGCGGACCAGGCCGCCGCCAAGGCCGCCCAGGCCGCCAAGGGCGAGGCGGGCACCGCCCAGCTCGTCGTCGACGCGCGCGGCGGCTCCGCCGCCCTCGCCTACCAGGTGACCGTGACCGACCAGGACGGCTCCAACACCGTCGTCGTCGACGCCGTCACCGGCAAGGTGCGCAGCAACACGCCCGACAGCGACGAGTTCCTGTCGCCGAAGCTGCTCGAAAGCCTGCGCCAGCACGGTGAGACCGCCGACCCGGCCACCGGTATCGGCTCCGCCACCGGTGCGGCCGGCCTCCTCGGCTCCGGCGTCTCCGGCGCCGCGAGCTACCCGTCGGCCGCCAAGGGCACCGGCAAGACCCTCTTCGTGGGCAGCGTCGGCTTGACCACCACGCAGACCTCGCGCGGTCACTACCAGCTCAAGGACCCGAGCCGGTACGGCACCGAGACGCGCGACGCCAAGGGCTCGACCACCGAGAAGTTCGGCTCGGGCGCGAAGTTCACCGGCACCACCAACGTGTGGGGCAACGGCACGACCAGCAACCGTGCCAGCGCCGCGGCCGATGCCCAGTACGGCATCACCAAGACCCTGGACTTCTACAAGGCCACCTTCGGGCGCAAGGGCATAGCCAACAACAGCAAGGCCGCCCAGGGCATGGTCCACTGGGGCAAGAAGGTCGCGAACGCCTTCTGGGACCCGACCTGCAACTGCATGCTCTACGGCGACGGCGACGGCCAGATGTTCAAGAAGCCGCTCGTCGTCCTCGACGTCACCGGCCACGAGCTGACCCACGGCGTGGTGGACGCGACCGCCAAGCTGGAGCCGACCTACGTCGACCCCGACGGCAACCAGTTCGGTGAGCCCGGCGCGCTGAACGAGTCGCTCGCGGACATCTTCGGCTCCAACGTCGAGTTCTACGCCAACAACGCCAAGGACACGCCGGACTACCTGATCGGCGAGAAGCTGGGCCTCGCGCAGAAGTTCCTGCGCCGCCTCGACCACCCCTCGCTGGACAAGCTCGAAGGCACGATCGACTACTGGAAGCCGAACGTGCACGACACCGAGGTGCACGCCGGTTCGGGCGTCTCCTCGCACGCCTACTACCTCCTCGCCGAGGGCAGCGGCAAGAAGACGATCAACGGCGTCACCTACGACTCGCCGACCTACAACCACGCCACGGTCAAGGGCATCGGCCGCACCAAGGCCACCGCCATCTTCTACCGGGCGCTCACCCGTTACATGGTCTCCACGACCGACTTCCACGACGCGCGCGTCGCGACGCTGAAGGCGGCCAAGGACCTGTACGGCGCGAACAGCACCGAGTACAAGACGGTGGACAAGGCGTGGGCCGCGGTCAACGTCACCGCCGCCAACACGCCGTCGCACCACTGACGGACCGCCGCACCACCGGATGCCCCGCCCTCGCGCGGGGCATCCGCATGTCCGGCCCGCGCGGATTTCCCTCCTCCCGGCCGGGGAACTGGTTACGTGAACGGCTCTACCCGCAGGGGTGAGTTCCAGGAACGGCCGGCTGGAGGAGCGGATGTCCCCGGACGACCTCGGCGAGACCACGGACCGGATCGACACCCGTCCGCGGCTTCGGCGGACCCACCGAGGTGCGCGTCCGCGGCGTCGGCGGGACCATGACCCCCGCGGGATGCGCAGGCACGTCCCGGACCGCCCGGATGCGACCCGGCGGGCACGTCACGCTCCGGGACTCGGCCCGGTGACCGGCCGCCTCGGACGCGTCTGCCGCGTCGTCGCCGCCCTGCTCACGGCCGTCTCCTGCCAGTCCGCGCCCGCCCGGGCGGCCCCTCCGCGGCCGTCCGCCGAACGGGCACCCGAGGTCGTCACCTGGGCGGCGAGCGCCGACCGCAGGGGCGAGGGCACCGCCGACCGGGGCTACCGGCTGATCGTGCACACCAGCGTCGGCGGCACCGGTCTGCGCGTCCGCGTCACCAACGCCTTCGGCGACCGGCCGCTGACCCTGGACAGCGCCTACGCCGGCCTGCGCGGTCGGGGCGCCGCCCTGCGCCCCGGCAGCAACCGGCGGCTCACCTTCGGCGGCGCCCGCAGGGTCACCGTCCCGGCGGGCGCCGTCGCCTGGAGCGACCCGCTGCCCGGCGCCTGGCCGGCCGGCAGCGACCTGGCCGTCAGCCTGCACACGCCGGACGCGGCCGGCCCGGCGACCGGCCACGGTCTGGCGCTGCAGACCTCGTACACCGGCCGGGGCGACCACACGGCAGAGGACAGTGCCCGCAGCTGGGGGCAGACCACCGGCTCCTGGTGGTACCTCGACGCCGTGTCCGTACGGCCGTCCCGCGCGGGCACCGGGGCCGTCGTGGCGCTCGGCGACTCCCTCACCGACGGCTGGGCCTCCACCAGCGACCGGAACCACCGCTGGCCCGACTACCTCGCCCGGCGCCTGGACACCGCCCACGCCTCCGTCCAGGGCGTCGCCGACGAGGGGATCTCGGGCAACAAGGTGCTCGCGGACGGCGCCGGGCCGAGCGCGCTGCACCGGCTGGACCGGGACGTGCTGTCCCTGCCCGGGGTCCGTACCGTCGTCCTCTTCGAGGGGATCAACGACGTCAAGGCGCACACCGGTGTCAGCGCTCAGGACCTGATCGCCGGGTACCGGCGGATCGCCCAGCGGGTGCACGCGGCGGGGAAATGCGTGGTCGCCGCCACGCTCGGCCCGTTCGAGGGCTGGCCCGAATGGGACCCCGCCGCAGACGCGGTGCGCCGGGAGGTGAACCGGTACATCCGAGCCGGCGGGGACTTCGACGCGGTCACCGACTTCGACCGCACCCTGCGCAGCCCCGACGACTCCGCGCGGCTGCGGCCCTCCCTCGACGGCGGCGACCACCTCCACCCCAACGACAAGGGCATGCGCGCGCTGGCCGACACCGTCGACATCGCCGGCCTCCGCTGCTGAGGCGCGCCCCGTCCTGACCCGCGGGATGAGAACCTCCCCATCCGGTCAGGCGCTCAGCCCCGCAACGTCTCGGCCCAGTTCACCGGCACCCGCCCGGCGGGGCCCGGCACCGGCTGGTCGGCGGGATGACTGACCGGCGGCGCGAGTTCGGGCCCCGCCTCGTACAACACTTCCGTCGCGTAGTTCCAGAACCACTCCTCGCCCGGCTCGAAACTCCGGATCACCGGATGCCCGGTGGCGTGATAGTGCGCGGTCGCATGCTTGGCGGGGGAGTCGTCGCAGCACCCGATGTGCCCGCACTGCGCGCACCGCCGCAGATGGAACCACCAGCCTCCGGCCTCCTCGCACTCCACGCATCCCGGACCGCTCGGCGGGACGCCCGGGTCGACCCCGTCGACTGTGCTCATACGGCCTCCTCCACTTCCTCCGCCGGCGTCTCGGCGGTCAGCGGCAGCAGCACCTGGAAGCGGGTGTCGCCGGGCACCGACTCCACGCGCAGGCTGCCGTGGTGCTTGTTGACGACGATCCGCCAGGAGATGTCCAGGCCGAGCCCGGTGCCCTCACCGACCGGTTTCGTGGTGAAGAACGGGTCGAAGATCCGGCCCTTGATCTCGGGCGGGATGCCGGGCCCGGTGTCCCGGAACTCGACCAGCAGCTGCTCGTGGTCGAGCGCGGTCCGCACGGTCAGGGTGCCGGTGCCGCCGGCGCCGTTCATGGCGGACACCGCGTTGTCGATCAGGTTCGTCCACACCTGGTTCAGCTCCGCCGGATACGCGGGCACCGGCGGGAGGGTGCGGTCGTACTCCCTGACGACCTCGATACCGGCGCCGATCTTGCCCGACAGCATCAGCAGGGTGCTCTCCAGGAGTTCGTGCACGTCCACCACCCGGTACGGCGCCCGGTCCAGCTGGGAGTACTGCTTGGCCGCGTCGACGAGATGCGAGATACGGGTGGTGGAGTCCTCGATCTCGTTCATCAGCAGCTCGGTCTCGATGGTGTAGTTGAGCCAGCCCACCGCGCCCGGCAGGATCTCCTCGTCCACCGCCGCCGCGACCTGCTCCAGCCAGTCGGTGTCGAGCCCGGCCTGCACGAAGGCCGGCGCCAGCTGCCAGCCGTGGTCGATCCCGTGGTCCTCCAGCCAGTCGGTGAGCGTGTCCTCCCGGTCGCTGGCCTCCAGCGGGCTGAGCACCGGCGCCTTCGCCACCCGCTCCGCGGTGCGCTCCTGGATCTCGATCAGGCCGGCCAACGCCTCACGGGAGAAGGGCCCTTCGGTGATCACCGCGAGCTTGCGCCGCATCTTCGCGACGCGCTCGCGCAGGGTGGCGGTGGCCCGGACCGCTGCCGCCGCCGGGTTGTTCAGCTCGTGCGTGAGGCCCGCCGACAACGAGCCCAGCGCCAGCAGCCGCTCCCGCTGCCCGATCGCCGCCTGGGTGTTCTTCGACCCGAAGAACAGACCCTCCAGCAGGTGCGTGGCCATCGGGAACCAGTCGGTCATGATGTCCGCGAAGATGTCCGCCGGCAGCACGAAGAACCGCGTCGGCTCCGTCACCCGCATCGAGTTGGTGTAGACCTGCCGCACCCGGTCCCCGAGGTAGGCCTGCATCGCGCCCGCGTACACGCCGCGCTGCGAGGTGCGGGTGACCTCCACGTCGTCGCCGGCGACCCGGCGGGACAGCACCACCGTGCCCTCGATCATCACGAAGAAGCAGGTGGCGGGGTCGCCCTCGGTGTACACCGGGCCCGGCTCGAACAGCTCCACCCGTCCTTCGCTGCACAACCGCCCCAGCTGCTCGGCGCTCAGCTTCTCGAAGAGGAAGAGCGAGGCGATCTCCCGGGGGCTGCACGGCATGATCCGACCGCTCATGGCCACTCCCCGTTCATGACTGCTCCAGATACCGGTGGACGAGCATCACGGCCATGGCTCCTTCTCCCACGGCGGACGCGACCCGCTTGGCGGACTCGGCGCGGGCGTCGCCCGCCACGAACACCCCGGGGACGCTGGTCTCCAGGTGGTAGGGCGCCCGGTCCAGCTCCCAACCGGCCGGCGGCCGCCCGTCGGCGGTCAGATCGGGCCCGGCCAGGATGAACCCGCGCTCGTCGCGCAGCACCGCGTCGCCCAGCCAGTCGGTCAGCGGTGCGGCACCGATGAACACGAACATCCACTGCGCGTCGACCCGTTCGCACTCCCCGGTCACCGTATGGCGCAGCGTCAGCTGCTCCAGGTGGTCCGAGCCGTGCGCCGCGTCCACGACCGTGTGCGGGCGCACCGAGATGTTCGGCGCCTCGTCGATCTGCTGGATCAGGTAGTGCGACATCGAGGCCGACAGGTCGGGGCCGCGCACCAGCAGCGTCACCGACTTCGCGCCCCGGGACAGGTACATCGCCGCCTGGCCCGCCGAGTTGGCGCCGCCGACGATGTAGATGTCCTGTCCCTGGCAGGAGGCGGCTTCGGTCAGCGCCGAGCCGTAGAACACCCCGCAGCCGGTCAGGTCGGTGCAGCCGGCGGCCTCCAGCTGCCGGTACTGCACGCCGGTCGCGAGGATCACGCTGTGCGCGGCGATCGCCGAGCCGTCCGCGAACCGTACGACCCGGGCGGCGCCGTTCACCTCCAGTCCCGTCACCTCACGGGCGGTCAGGATCTCGGCGCCGAACTTGGCCGCCTGCCGCCGCGCCCGGTCGGTGAGCTGGGCGCCGGAGACCCCGTCGGGGAAGCCGAGGTAGTTCTCTATCCGGGAGCTCTGCCCGGCCTGCCCGCCGGTCGCCGACCGCTCCACCAGCACGGTCCGCAGCCCCTCGGACGCCCCGTAGACGGCCGCGCCGAGCCCGGCCGGTCCGCCGCCGATCACGATGAGGTCGTAGAAGTCGCCCGCAGGCGTCGTCGCCAGGCCGACCCGCGCCGCCAGTTCGGGCGCCTCCGGCTCGACCAGCGTGCTGCCGTCCGGGGTGATCACCAGCGGCAGCCGCCGCCCGTCCTGCCCCGCGGCGGCCAGCAGCCGCTGCCCCTCCGGCTCCTCCACCGAGTACCAGCGGTAGGGCACCTGGTTGCGGGCCAGGAACTCGCGCACGTCCGAGGACCGCGCCGACCAGCGGTGCCCGACGACCTTGGTGCTGGGCACCGGTTTGTAGGCGCTGGTGCGCCAGGCCTGCAGCAGGTCGTCCAGGACCGGGTAGAGCTTCTCCTCCGGCGGGTCCCAGGGCTTGAGCAGATAGTGGTCCAGGTCCACCACGTTGATCGCGTCGATCGCCGCGTTGGTGTCCGCGTAGGCGGTCAGCAGCACCCGCCGCGCCCCCGGGTAGACGTCGAGCGCCTGCTCCAGGAACTCGATGCCGTTCATCTGCGGCATGCGGTAGTCGGCCAGGATCACGGCGACCAGGTCACCGCGCAGCTTCAGCTCGCGCAGCGCGTCGAGTGCCGACTCCCCGGACTCCGCGCGCACGATCCGGTACGACTCGCCGTAGCGCCGCCGCAGATCGCGGGCGACGGCGCGGGAGACCCCCGGGTCGTCGTCCACGGTCAGGATGACGGTCCGCGCTGCGTCCGCGGCCTGTGCCATACCTCTCCCACCCCGAGCGTCGGTTCCACGGCCGGTGCCGTGCAGACCACCGCACCGGTTTCCAGCCATCGTATGTTCGATCGCCCCGGCCCGCCCTCTGCCCGATAGTGGGCACCAGCACCACGACAGAGCGGCGAGGACGAGGAGACCCGCGCATGACACGCCCGATCACGGCAGGGGTGGACGGTACGGAGGAGAGCCTGGCCGCGCTGGACTGGGCCGGCCGGGAGGCCGTACGCCGGGGGCTGCCCCTGCGCGTGGTGCACGCCTGGCGCTACGCCGAGTCGCTCGCCACCGCCGACCGGGACACCCAGCAGGGGTGGGTCTCGGAGGGCGTGGCGGAGGCCGTGCGCGCCGTCTCCGAGCGGCACCCGGAACTCCAGGTGAGCGTGGACGTCATCGAGGGCGAGCCCGCGCACGCGCTGGCCGGCGCCGCGGCGGAGGCCGAGATGCTGGTGCTCGGCTCGCGCGGGCACGGCCCCGTGATCGGGTTCCTGCTGGGCTCGGTCGGCCGGCAGGTGATCGCCGAGGCGACCCGTCCGGTGGTCCTGGTGCGCGCCGGGGACCGGCCGACGGCCGAGGCCGCCGGGCGGGACGTCGTCGTCGGCCAGCAGGGCGACCCCGAGGACAGCGCGGCCGCCCTGCGGTTCGCGTTCGAGACGGCGGCCGCCCGCGGCGCGGCGGTACGGGCCGTGCGGGCGTGGACCCTGCCCCCGGTCTTCGCCTACAGTCCCGGTTCCCTGAAGCTCCTCGACGACGTGGGCGGTCCGGAGCCCTACGAGACGGAGGCGCTCGCCGAGGCGCTGCGGCCGTGGCGGCAGCGGTTCCCCGACGTCCCGGTGGCCGAGCACGTCGAGATGGGCAGCGCGGGCCAGGTGCTGCTGTCGGCGGCCGGCCGGGCCCAGCTGGTGGTCGTCGGGCGCCGGTCGCACCGTACGGCCGTGGGCGCCCGGATCGGCTCGGTCGCGCACGGGATGCTGCACCACGCCGACTGCCCGGTGGCCGTCGTCCCGCACGGCTGAGCTACTCGGCCTCGGCCGGCTCCAGGGCCGCCCGCGCCTTGGGCAGGACGTGCTCGATGTAGTCCTCGACGGCCGTGTCGAGGCCTATGTCGTGCTGAGCCTGCTCGGACAGGTACCAGCGGTGTTCGAGGAGTTCGTGGTAGATCTCGGCCGGGTCCATGGAGCCGCGCAGCCGCGGGGGAACGGCCCGCACGGTGGGCCGGAACACGTCCCGCACCCAGCGGTGGGCCAGCACCTCCGGGCGGGCGGCGAGGGGGTCGCCGGGCGCGTGGTCGTCCTGGGTGGCCATCCAGCTCTCCAGGTCGTTCAGCAGCCGCCGCGCCTGGTTCTCCTCGGCGTCCAGGCCGGTCAGCCGCAGCAGCTGACGCTGGTGGTGGCCGGCGTCGACGACCTTCGGCACGAAGGTGACCGTGTCGCCGCCCTCCGAGTGCTCGATCTGCATCTCGGCCACGTCGAAACCGAGGTCGTTCAGCCGGCGGATCCGGCGTTCGATGCAGTGGTACTCGCCCGCCGGGTACACCGAGGCGCGGGTCAGCTCCTGCCACAGGCCCTGGTACCGGGTGCAGATCTCGTGCCCGAACTCCACCGGGTCGACGGACGGGTGCAGCGCCCCGGACGCCTCCAGGTCGAGCAGTTCGCCGCTAATGTTCACCCGGGCCAGATCGAGGTCGTACTCCCGCTGCCCGGGGCTCAGCCGCGGGTGCAGGTCGCCGGTCTCGGCGTCGACCAGATAGGCGGCGTAGGCGCCCGCGTCCCGCCGGAAGAGGGTGTTGGACAGCGAGCAGTCCCCCCAGGCGAACCCGGCCAGATGCAGCCGGACCAGCAGCACGGCGAGGGCGTCCATCAGGCGGTGCATGGTCGCCGGGCGCATGGTCGTCTCGAACATCGAGCGGTACGGCATCGAGCCGCGCAGATGCCGGGTGATCAGGACCGGCTCCAGCGGGGCGCCCGAGCCGTCGGTGCGGCCGGTGACCACCGCGAGGGGGTCGACGGCGGGGATGCCGAGCCGGTCGAGGTCGCGCAGCAGCCCGTACTCGCGCAGCGCGGGCCGCTCGGCCAGCTCCTTGACGGCGATCACCTCGTCCCCGGCGTGCGCGTACCGCACCACGTGCCGGGAGATGCCCCTCGGCAGCGGCACGAGGTACTCCTCGGGCCACTCCGCCAGGGGCACGTCCCACGGCAGGGCGAGCAGGAGCGCGGGGTGCTCCGGGTTCGTGGCGTTGATCTGCAAGGCCATGGCAGGAACCCTAAGGCTCCGCCCGGGTGTCCGAGGAGACCCGGTGTGGTCCAGGACGCCCGGTGCGGACTACGAGGCCCGGTCCCGGGCCAGCTCGGCCGCCGCGCGCACCGGGCCCCGGTGCACCGGCCCGTGTCCCGGCAGCAGGGTGTCGCCGTCGAGCGCGCCGATCAGCTCCAGGGAGGCCACGACCCCGGGGCGCTCGTGGTGGAAGAAGTCGTGCAGGATCTGCGGGCCCTTGACCCGCGAGGTCGCGTGTCCGCTGACCAGCGCGTCCCCGGAGATGACGATCCCCGCCTCGGGCAGGTGGTAGACGCAGTGGCCGTCGGTGTGGCCCGGGGTGTGCACGGGCACGGGCCGGCCGGGCAGGTCGAGTGCGCCCTCGCCCGGGAACGGCTCGGGCGCGGTGACGGGGTTGTGGTCGGTGCCGCCCGCGCGGATCACGTGCACCGCCCAGGGCAGGACACCCGGCCGCCAGGCGTTGCGCACCACGTCACCGATGGTGGCCTGCTGGAGGAAGTCCCGGCGCGCGTGGGGGACTTCGGCGGGGTGCAGGTAGACCGGGATGCCGTGGGTGGCGCGCAGGTACTCGGCCGAGCCCAGGTGGTCGTTGTGCGCGTGGGTGATCAGCACGGCGGCGACCGCCTCCGGCGAACCGCCCACCTCCGCGAGGGACTCCAGCAGCCCCTGCCGGTCCCCGGGGTACCCGGTGTCCACCAGGGTGACGGCGTCCCCCTCCTTGAGGATGACCCAGTTGACGTTGTTGCCGTGCACCAGATAGGTGCCGTCGGCGACTTGGTGTACCTCTGCCCGCATGATCTCCCCGAGCCGTGTGCGGCCGATCGTCGGGGACAGCCAACCAGATGCGGCGGTGTCCCGCACCAGGGGGTCGCGTCAGTGCACGCCGTGCGGCCGGAACTGGATGCTGATCCGCGGTCCCACCGCCCTGGTCGTCTTCGGTACGCAGTGTTCCCAGGTCCGCTGGCAGGAGCCGCCCATCACGATCAGGTCGCCGTGTCCGAGCGGCCGCCGCAGCGTCGCACCACCGCCGCCCGCCGGGCGCAGCAGCAGGTCACGGGGTGTGCCGACGGACAGGATCGCCACCATCGTGTCCTCGCGGGCACCCCGCCCGATCCGGTCCCCGTGCCAGGCCACGCTGTCCCGGCCGTCGCGGTAGAAGCACAGCCCGGCGGTGGTGAAGGGCTCGCCCAGTTCCTCGGCGTAGTACCGGGACAGGGCGTAGCGCGCT
Organism: Streptomyces sp. NPDC001851; assembly: GCF_040297165.1. Classification (NCBI taxonomy): domain Bacteria; kingdom Bacillati; phylum Actinomycetota; class Actinomycetes; order Kitasatosporales; family Streptomycetaceae; genus Streptomyces; species Streptomyces sp. NPDC001851. The sequence continues at coordinate 123,690 of NZ_JBEOYR010000023.1, forward strand.
TCGGTGAGCACGGGGTGGGGGAGCGGGTCGCGTGCCCCGTAGAAGGCCAGCAGGCGTGGTACGGCCACCACGTTGTCGTACATCTTCCGGCGCTCCGCGCGCCACGGCACGTGCGCCGCCAGCTGCTCGAACAGGGCGTCGGCGCCGCTCAGCCAGCCCGGCAGCACGTCGATCCAGGCGCCGGCGCCCAGCTCGGTCCGGCGCAGCCCGTCGAGCGGGCCGAGCCGCACCTCGTCGGTCTGGTCGAAGAGGGAGCCCTGGAGATGCGTGGACATGAGCCCAGAGTACTCCTTAATCGAAAGTGTGTTCCCATTTGATCAGCAGGCGAACGCCGGCCCCTCTTTCGATACATTGGTGTATCGGATACATTCGCGTATCGAACGGGAGGGCGGCGGCCGATGGAGGACATCCCCAAGCGCGTGACCCGGCGCCGGGTGCGGACCCGCGCCCGGCTGCTCGACGCGGCGTTCCAGGTGTTCGCGGCCAAGGGCTTCGGGCGCGTGTCCATCGAGGAGGTCTGCGAGGCGGCCGGCTTCAGCCGCGGTGCCTTCTACTCGAACTTCGCCACGCTGGACGAGCTGTTCTTCGCCCTCTACCAGGAGCGCGCCGACCTCATCGCCGCCCAGGTGGCCGAGGCGCTCGCCCAGGACGGGCCCGGACTCGACGTGCCGGCGGCCGTGGACCGGGTCACCGAGGTACTGCTGCTCGACGTGGACTGGCTGCTGGTCAAGACCGACTTCCTGGTGCACGCCGCCCGCGACCCCGGGGTCGCCCGGGCCCTCCTCGACCACCGCGCCCGGCTCCGGGAGGCGATCGCCGACCGGCTGTTCCGGGCCCGCGGCCACACCGCACTGCCCGCCGTACTCAAGGACGTGGACGGCGCCGCGCACGCCGTGGTCGCCGCGTACGACGGCGTCACCACCCAGCTGCTCCTGGACAAGGACGTCGAAGCGGCCCGGGCCTGGCTGAAACAGCTGCTCACCGCACTTCTCACCGACGGCAGCAGCTCCCCATCGAGGATCTGAGGAAGGACACTCTCGCCATGGACGCGGACGTCATCGTCGTCGGCGCGGGCCTCGCCGGCCTGGTCGCGGCGCACGAGCTCACCAGCCGGGGCCGCCGGGTCGCCCTGGTCGACCAGGAGAACGCCGCCAACCTCGGCGGCCAGGCGTTCTGGTCCTTCGGCGGGCTCTTCCTGGTGGGCTCCCCGGAGCAGCGCCGCCTCGGCATCAAGGACTCCTTCGAGCTCGCCTGGAGCGACTGGCAGGGCAGCGCGGGGTTCGACCGGCTCGACGGCGAGGACTCCTGGGCGGTGCGCTGGGCCCGCGCCTACGTCGAGTTCGCGGCCGGCGAGAAGCGGTCCTGGCTGCGCGGACACGGCATCGAGCTGCTGCCGACCGTCGGCTGGGCCGAGCGCGGCGACCTCAGGGCGGGCGGGCACGGCAACTCCGTACCCCGCTTCCACATAGCCTGGGGCACCGGCACCGGCGTGGTCGAACCGTTCGTCCGGTACGCCCGCCAGGCCGCCCGGGACGGACTGCTGACCTTCCACCACCGCCACCGGGTCGACGAGCTGGTCGTCGAGAACGGCACGGCACGCGGGGTGCGCGGCACCGTGCTGGCCGAGGACCGCTCGCCGCGCGGCGTCGCCTCCAACCGGGACCGTGTGGGCGACTTCGCACTCACCGCCCAGGCGGTCGTCGTCACCACCGGCGGCATCGGCGCCGACCACGACATCGTGCGCCGCCACTGGCCCGCCCGGCTCGGCACCCCGCCGGCCGAGATGGTCACCGGCGTCCCCGCCTACGTCGACGGCCGCATGCTCGACATCAGCGCCGAGGCCGGTGTCCGGCTGGTCAACCGCGACCGCATGTGGCACTACACCGAGGGCCTGCGGAACTGGGACCCGATCTGGCCCGGCCACGGCATACGCATCCTGCCCGGCCCGTCCTCCATCTGGCTGGACGCCCTCGGCCGCCGCCTGCCCGACCCCTGCCTGCCGGGCTACGACACCCGCGGCACCCTCAAGTACCTGCGCACCACCGAGGACATCGCGGGATACGACCACTCCTGGTTCATCCTCACCCGGAAGATCATCGAGAAGGAGTTCGCGCTCTCCGGCTCCGAGCAGAACCCCGACATCACCGCCAAGGACCGGGGCGCCGTGCTGCGCGACCGGCTGCTCGGCAAGGGCGCGCCGGCACCGGTGCAGGCCTTCCTCGACAAGGGCGCGGATTTCGTGACCGCGGGCAACCTGGAGCAGCTGGTCGGGAAGATGAACGCCCTCACCGGCAAGCCGCTGCTGGACGCGGCCGAGGTGCGCCGCCAGATCGAGGCCCGCGACCTGCAGATCGCCAACCCCTACAGCAAGGACTCCCAGGTCCAGGGCATCCACAACGCCCGCCGCTACATAGGCGACCGGCTCGGCCGGGTGGCCGCGCCGCACCGCATCCTCGACCCGGCCGCGGGCCCCCTCATCGGCGTCCGGCTGCACGTGCTGACCCGCAAGACCCTCGGCGGCATCCAGACCGACCTCGACTCCCGCGCCCTCGGCGCCGACGGCACGCCGATCGAGGGGCTGTACGCGGCGGGCGAGGTGGCCGGCTTCGGCGGCGGCGGGGTGCACGGCTACAACGCGCTGGAGGGCACGTTCCTCGGCGGCTGCCTGTTCTCGGGGCGGGCCGCGGGCCGGCATGCGGCCCGGCACACGAGCTGACGCTCAGCCCTTCAGCAGCTCCAGCAGCACCTGCGCGTGGCTCTGCTCCGGCCTCTTGGACGCGGTCAGCAGGGTCACGCGCTTCCTGCGGGCCGCCTTGCGCAGGCCGTCCAGGAGCTCGGCGGCCTCCGGAGCGTCGAGTTCCGCCTCGTAACGGTGGCGGAACTCCTCGTACGAGCCGCCGCCGTGGTACCACTTGCGCAGCTCGGTGGAGGGAGTGAGCCCCTTGGGCCACTCGTCGACATGCGCCTCGTCCTTGGCGAGGCCGCGCGGCCACAACCGGTCGACCAGGACACGCAGCCCGTCGTCGGACTCCGGCGCGTCGTAGATCCGGCGCACACGCACACTCACGGTCGTCACTCCCTCCCGGGACGGCGGTCGGTGACGCGAGCCTAGCCCGGTGGCCCGGGGTCCGCCGGGCGGCGACGCGGCGAGACTTGACCGCGACAAGAGCGAGTCCCGGGCACCGGCGCGCCTAGTCTGTCGGCCAGCCGATCACCCGCCACCTCCCGAGGAGCGCCCGTGACGCCACCCCGCAGACAGCCCGCCCGGCGCCGTACCGCCGTCCTGCGCCGCGAGGCGGTGCTCGCCGCCGTCCCCGTCGCCGTGGCGGCACTCATCGGCGCCACCGCACCCGCGGCGGGGACGGCCGGCGCGCCCGGGGCGGGCGACCCCTACTTCCCGCTCAGCGGCAACGGCGGCTACCACGTCCGGCACTACGACCTGACACTCCGTTACGACACCTCGTCCGGCTACCTCGACGGCAGGGCCGTGCTCGCCGCCCGCGCCACCCAGCGCCTCAGCCGCTTCGACCTCGACCTCACCGGCCTGAAGGTCACCGGGGTCATCGTCGACGGCCTGCCCGCGGCCCACCGGCGCGACGGCCGGGAACTCGTCGTCACCCCGCGCCACACCCTGCGCGCGGGCCGGGACTTCCGGGTCACCGTCGCCTACCACGGCACCCCGAAGCCGGTCACCGACCCGGACGACTCCGCGGACGGCTGGATCCCCACCGACGACGGCGCCTTCGTCGCGGGCGAGCCGCAGGGCGCGATGACCTGGTTCCCGGCGAACAACCACCCCAGGGACAAGTCGTCGTACGACATCACGATCACCGTCCCGCAGGGGCGCACGGCCGTCGCCAACGGCGCCCTGCTCGCCCGGCACACCGCGCACGGGAAGACGACCTTCCACTGGCGCGAGACCCAGCCCATGGCCGCCTACCTGGCCACCGCCACCGTCGGAACGTTCGACATCGAGCAGTACACCACCCGCGACGGCATCCGCGTGTACAACGCCGTCGACCCACGCGAGGCGCGCGAGGCCGCGCCGGTGCTGAAGAAGCTGCCGTCCGTCCTGGAATGGGAGAGCAGCCTGTTCGGGCCGTACCCGTTCCGCTCCGCCGGGTCGATCGTCGACCACGCCCCGGACGTCGGCTACGCCCTGGAGACCCAGACCAGGCCGCTCTACGACTCCGCGCCCGACATCGACACCCTCGTCCACGAGAACGCCCACCAGTGGTTCGGCGACTCCGTCTCGCTGACCGCCTGGAAGGACATCTGGCTCAACGAGGGCTTCGCCACCTACGCCGAGTGGCTGTACGAGGAGCAGCACGGCGGCGACAGCGCCCAGGAGACCTTCGACGCGCTCTACGCCCACCCCGCCGGCGACCGCCTGTGGGCCTTCCCGCCCGGGGACCCGGGCAGCGGCGAGAACATCTTCGACACGCCCGTCTACGCCCGCGGCGCGATGACGCTGCACGCACTGCGCAAGGCCGTCGGCGACCGGGACTTCCTCCGGATCCTGCGCGCCTGGGCGACGGAACACCGGGGCGGCCACGGTACGACGGCCCGGTTCGTGCGGCTGGCGGAGCGGATCTCGGGGAAGTCGCTGGACACCCTCTTCCACACCTGGCTGTACACGAAGGGCAAGCCGGACAGCGCCTGACCACCTCCGATTCCCCGCGCCCACCAGGGGTACTCCGGCCCCGCCACGCAGTCGAGGGAGGTGGTGCCATGAGCGCAGAAGAGGACCTGCCGGTCCTGTCCACGCTCGCCGAGGCCGCCCGCCTGGTGGACGGGCACCGGGGCCTGTACGTGCGCTGGTCCCGGGGACCCGGCCCCGACCTCGCCGACGGCTCCAGCACCGACGCCCTCACGGGCGTGCCGATGCCGGGGCTGTCCGCCAATCCGCTCGACGTGGAGGACTGGTGGGGGGACCGCTCGGTGGAGCTGTGGGTGGCGCGCCGGCTGTACGACTACGCGCACCTGCCGCACGACAAGGGGCCCGGGGTACGTCCCTGGATCCTGCGGGGCAGGGAGACGGGCCGGGGGCCCGACAACGAGCCGCTCGTCACCGACGCCGAGCCGTTGTGCTGGATCGCCGACGAGGTGATCGACGCGGCGAAGACAGAAGTGACCCGGCAGGAGCGGGAGTGGGGGACCCTGCGCCGCGGTGGCCGCTGAGAGCAGGGCCCCCGGGTGCCCATGGGGCTCCGGTCAGCTCAAGCGCGGACGGGAGCGGGCGCGGCGGGCCAGCGTCCGGCGCTCCAGCTCGGTCGTCCCACCCCAGATGCCGATGCCCTGGCCCGTCTCCAGCGCCCAGTCCAGGCACTGCTCCCGGACGGGGCAGTGCCCGCAGACCGCCTTGGCGTGCTGCGCCTGCACCTGCGCCGGTCCGGTGGTGCCGATGGGGAAGAACAGGTCGGGGTCCTCGTGACGGCACGCGGCATGGTCGCGCCAGTTGTCCATGGAAGTCTCCTGGATCGGATCGAAGTCGTCCGTGCCTGTCGAATGCGTACGTCGGACTCGGGTGACCGGACGGGACGGTGTGAAACGGCGCATCCGGCAGGGGAATGAGTGACGGACGCGATCCGGTCAAGGGCACGCGTACGGCCCGGAACGAGACCGGATCCGGGCTACAGCAGACCGGTGCGGCGCCGGATGTTGTACTGGTCCATCAGCTTGCCCCGGGTCGTCTCCAGGCGGTGGGCGAGGATCTCGGCCACCGTCCGCACCAGGGACAGCCCGAGCAGCGGATCCTCCACGGACAGCGCGAGCACCGAGGGCCCGTCGAACTCGTAGGCCCGTACGTTGCTGAAGGCCACCGCCCCGAAGTCCCACTGGTACGGCGGGAAGAGCCAGGACCAGCCGAGCAGGTCGCCCGCGCCGAGCGTGGCCACCGTCACCCGCTGCCGGGAGGTCACCTGGGTGTCCAGATGGACCGCGCCCGAACGGATCACCCAGAACCGGTCGGCGGTGCCGCCCGCCTCGAAGATGCGGGTGTCCTCCGTGAACGAGACCTCCGTGGCCAGTTCCATCAGGCGCTCACGCTGCGCCTGGGGCAGGGCGGTCAGCAGTTTTATCGCTTTGGTCATGGCGCGGGGCTCCTCGCCGGAGGCGGTTCGGGTGCTTTCCTCTCAGCCCATTTCAGCCGCTGCGGCCGCCGCGGGCACCTCGAAGGAGGCGGCTTTCCCCGCCGCCCTCCCGGTCCGCCGCCGGATTCCGGGCAAGGAAAAGCCCTGGCTGGACGGGGGAGGCCAGCCAGGGCCGTCTGCGGTGACGCCGGGAGGGAGGAAGGACGGCTCCGGTCCACTCCGGCACCACATATGTATGAACGATAAACCATTTCACTGGGGCTCCGGAAACCGGACGCGTCTCACGTGACCTGTTTCACGCCTTCCGCCGCCGTCGGCGGCCGGCCCGGGCTGACGATCTCGTCCAGGACCCACAGCACCGCCTCGAACGCCCGCGCCCGGACCGCCGCCTCCCGCGCGCCGTCCGGATCCGTCGCCGTCAGGCTCTGCGCTCGTTCCCGCCAGGCCCGCTCCTCCTCGGCCGCCCGTTCCCGGCCGCGCCGGATGCGCCGCAACAACTCGTCCGCGTCCACGACATCGGTCATACCCCCCGGGTACCCGCCAGGCCCGCGGTGATGGCATCGGCACAGAACGTGTTTGACAGTGCCGCAAGGGGTCAGCCGGAAAGGGAGAGAGCCACCCGATCCGGGCACCGTTCAGGGAGGAAGGGATGCTCGACAAGCACCGGACCAGCTCCTGGGCAACGCTGCGGGAACCGTGCCGCCGACTGCCGTGCCGGCCCGCCGACGCCCGCAGAACGGTGCAGCGAGTGGTGGCCGAACGCTGCCGCGCCCGCGCCCTGTCCTGCGCTGCCGAGGCCATGGAGGACGCCCTGCTGGTCACCTCGGAACTCACCACCAACGCCATCCTGCACGGCGGCGGCATCACCGGCTTCGACGTGGACGTCGACTCCGCCGGCGTACGGGTCTCGGTGAGCGACCGCAGCGACGAGCTCCCGGTGGCCGGCGCGCCGGACGACGAGCGCGGCCACGCCCGGCCGGGCGGCCGCGGCTGGCCCATCGTGTGCCGGCTGGCCCGGGACGTACGGGTGGCGGAGCTGCCCTGCGGGGGCAAGTGCATCACCGCGGTCGTGCCGCTGCACTGAACCCGCGCGGGAAGTTCCGCCCCCGCGGTGTTTGCTCCCCGGTGCCGGGGGCAGGCGGAATCTCGTGCTTCGGACCGGAGGCGCGCGCCCAGCGGGAACCGTACGACCGCCCTGGGTCCCCTCCCGGCGGACCAGGCGGCCGACCCGCGGCGAACCCTGACACCACCGTTCGGGCCAGGCCGTGAACCCTCGTTCAGGCCGCGCCCTGAAACCACGTTCAGGAGCGATTCCGCATGCTGACCGACATGTCGACAAGCCGTCCCGGCACGCCCACCACGACCGCGGCCGCCGCGGCACCCGCCCGACGGCCCCACGACGACGCCCCCGACACCGTGGAGCTGTTCGTCCGGCTGGCGGAACTGGAGGACGGCCCCGAGCGGGACGCCGTACGCGACGAACTCGTCACCGCCTGGCTGCCCATGGCCCACCGGATCGCCGGGCGGTTCCGCGACCGCGGGGAGTCCGTCGAGGACCTGCGGCAGGTGGCCGCGCTCGGGCTGGTGAAGGCCATCGACCGGTTCGACCCGTCCCGGGGGGCCTTCGAGAGCTACGCGGTGCCGACCATCACCGGCGAGGTCAAGCGGCATTTCCGGGACCGGATGTGGGCCCTCAGGGTGCCCCGCCGGGTGCAGGAACTGCGCAACCGGGTGCGGGTGGCCCGCCGGGAACTCACCCAGAACCCCGGCAGTCCCGAACCGACCGTCGCCGCGCTCGCCGCTCACACCGGCCTCAGCGAGGAGGACGTCACCGCGGGCCTGGAGGCGCTGGAGAGCTTCAGCACCCTGTCCCTGGACGCCGAGCTGTCCACCGGTGAGGACGGCTACAGCCTCGCCGACACCCTCGGCGCGGCGGACGCCTCGTACGACGTCGTGGTCGACCGCGAGGCCGCCAGGGAAGGGCTGCGCCGGCTGCCCGAGCGGGAGCGAGCCATCCTCTACATGCGCTTCTTCGAGGACATGACGCAGAGCCGTATCGCCGACCGGCTGGGCATCTCCCAGATGCACGTCTCCCGGCTGATCAGCCGCAGCTGCGCCCGCGTCCGCGACGAGGCCCTGGGGCGGCGCGGCGGCCGGACCGACCCGGCATGAGCGGGCGGACGACGCGCCGTCACTTCGCCGGCCGGGCCGCTTCCCTGGCGAGGCCCAGCGGCCGGGCCAGACCCGAGACCGCCTCGTCCAGCCGCTGCAGATGGCGCAGCACCCGGTCGGTCACCCGGCCGTAGCGCGGGGTGCGCAGGGTTCCCGGCTCCAGCATCGACGCGATGCTGGAGCCGGTCTTCATCTCCGCCGTGGCCCGAGGGTCGGACACATGCGCCGCGATCGCCTCGATGTTGTGCACGATCCGCCCGCACGCCCCGCGCAGCCGGGGATCCGCCGCGATCGACGGATGCGTCGGCAGCAGTTCGGCCGTGGCCGCCAGCGAGCGCCCGTGGTAGGCGCACGTCTCCAGCAGTGCCACCACATAGCGGGCGGTGTCACGGCGTGCGCGCAGCGGGGTGATGGGATGGGTCAGCGGCTGGGTGGCCGCACGCAGATCGGCCAGCGCCTGGTCCAGATCGCGGGCCTGCTCCACCAGATCGGCGCCCGCCCCGCCGCTCAACTGGTCGACGGCCGCCCGCGTGACCTCCGCGAGCCGGTTCAGGACCGCGACCAGGAGTTCGTTGGTACGGCGGTCGGTGTGGATCGGCAGCACCACCGCCGCCGCGATCACCCCGCAGGCCGCACCGAGCGCCGTCTCCTCCACCCGCAGCACCAGCACCGCCATGCTGTAGGTGTTCAGCAGCGTGTACAGCAGCCCCAGCATCGCCGTCACGAAGAACGACATCAGCGTGTACGACAGCGGAGCCGTGTAGAACATCGCGAAGATGAACACCAGCACCAGCGCGAACGCCGTCCACGTGTGGTGACCGACCAGCCCGGCCAGGCCGATCCCGGCCACCACGCCGAGCACCGTGCCCAGCAGCCGTCGGTAGCCCTTCACCAGGATCTCGCCGGTCGACGCCGTGTTGAGGAACACGATCCAGCAGGTCAGCACCGCCCAGTACCAGCGCTGACTGGACAGCAGCTCACCACCGGCGATGGCCAGCGCGGAGCCGACGGCCACCTGGACCGCGGCCCGCGTCGTGGGCCGCCCGAGACCGGCCGGCTCCGGCTCCGGCGTCTCCCGCTCCTCGCCCGCCTCGATCGCCGCGTCCTCCGCGTCCAGTTCCTCGCGCGAGCGGGTCGTCGCCGGGCTGTCGTCCGAGTCGTCCTGCGGCCCGTCCAGCGCCAGCCTGAGTCCCAGCGCGGCCCGGGCGGCCTCACCGAGCCCGCGGAAGACGTCCTGCACCGCCGGGGCGGCCCTGGGCAGGTTCTCCTCGTCGCGGTAGCCGAGCAGCCGGTTGCGTACCTGGGCGAGCGCGGTGCCCCTGGCCTCGCCGAGCGGCCGCAGCATCAGCAGCCGCAGCGCCTGCAGGTCCCGGCGCAGCGCCGCCGTGGCCTCGTCGCGAACCGGCAGCTCACCGCCGGAGGGCAGCGGGGCGCCCGGCAGATGCAGGGTGAGGGTGTCGGTCCGCTCGGCGCTGCGCGCGGTGAGCAGCAGCAGACCCAGCCGCTCGGCGGCGATCTCGGCGTCGGCGACCCGGCGCTGCAGCAGCCGGGCCACCGCGGCGTCGGAGGTGCCGTCCTCCAGCCGCCCCTGGATCATCAGCGCGGTCTCGTGCAGCCGCGCGGTGGCGGCGCGCAGGTCGTCCAGGACCTTGTCCACGTCGTCGGGGCCGGCGTCCAGCAACTCGGCCTGCACGGAGATCAGCTGCGCGAGCCGGGCGCGGAACGCCCGCCGCAGCCGGTCCAGGGTGCCCGCCGGGGTCTGCGGCAGCAGCACGAACCGTGCAGCGGCGCTGCACGCGAACGCCACACAGATGACCCCGTACAGCGCGGGCAGCGCGGCGGCGGTCGCGCGCACGAACAGGGACAGGAAGTAGATCTGAAAGCCGATCAGGCCCAGCGCGGTACCGCGGTCGCCGAACCGGCGGCCGTAGACCGCGCAGAAGATCAGGACGACGAAGAACAGGTCCCCGACGACGACCAGGCGGTGCAGCAGCGCACCCAGCGACACCGAGACCAGCGCCACCGGCAGCCCCAGCGCGAGCGTGACCGCCTGCTGGGCGCGCTGCTTCTCCCGGATGGCGAAGGTCGACACCATCGCCGCCATGGCGCCGGCGACCAACTGGGGCACCGGCACCCGCAGGGCGGCCAGGACGGCGAGAGCGAGCGCGATCGCGGTGACCGTGCGCAGCCCGGCGGCGAGTCGGAGCAGCCCGGGATCGGACGCCGCGAGCCGGTCCCACATCCGTACCCGCCCCGACCGTCCCGCTGTGCCCACGCCGCCGCGCTCTCTCCCGTGCCCGAAATGGATCTACGGTCCAGCATCGCACGAGGGCCCGGGCCGCTCGCGCTCCGGTGGCCGGGACCCGGCCACCGGAGCGCGGGTCGTCTCAGGGGGTCACGGTCCCTCCAGGGCCTTGCCCTCCACCCGCGCCCGCACCTGTTCCGGCGTCAGGTACACGTCGGTGAACTCGAAGTCCTTCAGGCGGACGGGCTTGCGGGCCTGGAAGCCGGTGCGGACGAAGTCGTCGCCCGCGACCGCGTTCAGCAGCCAGTTGGTCATCACCCGGGCCTTGGCGACGTTGGTGCGCAGCGCCGACCAGTGGTAGCCGCGGGCCACCGCCTGCGCCAGCACCCCGCGCAGTTCGACACCGAGCGGCTTGGACACCGCGTCCTTGCCGCCGAGGTCGACCACGAGGCCCAGGTCGTGATGGACGTACGGCTGCATCGGCTGACCGCGCAGCGTCGCGATGACATTGTCGGCGACCTTCCTGCCCTGGCGCATGGCGTGCTGCGCGGTGGGCGGGCAGACCGCGCCGTCGCCCTTGGCCAGGTCCGGCACCGCGGCCGAGTCGCCGAGCGCGAACACCCCGTCGTGGCCCGGCAGACACATCTCCGGCGTGACCGCCAGCCGGCCGCGGACCGTCTCCGCGCCGAGCGTGGCCATCAGCGGACTGGCGACCACGCCGGCCGTCCAGATCAGCGTGTGTGTCGGCACCACCCGGCCGTCGGTGAAGGTGACCTCCTCCGCCCCGGCCTTGTCGATCGACACGCCCAGCGACACGTCGATGCCGCGCCGCTTGAGGATCTCCTGCGCGCTGCGGCCGAGCTTGTCGCCCAGCTCCGGCATCAGCTTCGGTGCGATGTCGATCAGATGCCACTTGATCAGGCCGGGGTCCAGGCGCGGGTAGCGCGTGACGGCGGCGTGCGTCAGCCGTTGCAGACAGGCGGCGGTCTCGGTCCCCGCGTATCCGCCGCCGACCACCACGAACTGCAGCCGCGCGGCCCGCTCGGCCGGATCGTCGCTGGCGTCCGCCAGGTCGAGCTGGGTGATCACGTGGTCGCGGATGTAGGCGGCCTCGGCGAGGGTCTTCATCCCGAAGGCGTGGTCGGTCAGCCCCGGGATGTCGAAGGTGCGGGTCACACTGCCCGGCGCCAGCACGATGTAGTCGTACGGCTCGTTGACGATCTTGTCGTTGATGGTGCGGACGACACACACCTTCGCCTTCGGATCCACCCCGATGGCGCCGCCCGGCAGGATCCGGGTGCGGTACTTCCTGCTGCGGCGCAGGCTGAGGGCGATCGACTGCGGCGTGAGCACCCCGGAGGCGACCTGGGGCAGCAGCGGCAGATACAGCTGATAGGAGAACGGCGTCACCAGGGTGACGTCGGCCTCGGCGGGAGCGAGTTTCCGTTCCAGGCGGCGGACGCACTCGACGCCGGCGAAGCCTGCGCCAACCACCAGGATCCTGGGTCGTGTCACGGTTTCATCCCTTTCTGCGGCTCCAGGCGGTCCGACTCGACACCGTTACGCGTGGGCACCAGCATGCCCCCACTCCGGGGGGAGTAACCGGTTGTCGCACGGATACACGTCGTACACACGATGTGGTCACCAGGGCAGGAACACGTGGATGTCCTTGCCCTCGTCATGGACGACCACACTGACCTGCGTGCACAGCGTGTGCACCAGGTGCCAGCCGATGCCGCCGCCACCGGTGCGCGGGTGGAAGGGCCGTGGCTCCGGCCTGGTCGTGCTCGTGTCGCGCATCGTCACGTGCACGCCGTCGAAGGTGCGGCGCATCCGCAGCCCGAACGGTCCGGGCGCGTACTGGATCACATTGGCGGCCAGTTCCGTCACCACCAGCAGGATGTCGTCCCAGTACTCGTGCGCGGACGGCGGCGACTGCGTGGCGAGCGCGCACAGGAAATCCTCCGCGGCAAGCCGCGCCTCCGTGACGTTGCGCAGCTCGCCCGCGAAGGAGAAGGTGCGCTCGTACCTGTCCTCCGAGGACGGTGTGTCGTCCCAACGCGGCTCCGTCGCCATCTCGCATTCCCCGGTCCCGGCCGGTCGGGGGCTTGGCAGGCCCCCGGACCAGGACGGTCGTAGGTGCTGGTCTCCGTCTGTGCTTGCGGGTTCCCGCCCCCGCGCGGCCTATCCGTCCGCCCCGGCCCGCGGTCCTGCGGTCCACCCCCTCAGCGGAAGACGTCGTCCGGCTCGTCCCAGTCCGCCGGCTCCTGCGGACCGCGCGCCGCCCGGGACCGCGCCAGGTACATCGCGTCGATCTCGGCGGCATAGTGCCGCACGATCACGTCCCGGCGCAGTTTCATCGACGGCGTGAGCAGTCCGTTGTCCGTGGCGAACGGCTCCTGCAGGACACGGTAGACCCTGATCGACTCCGCGCGGGAGACGGCGGCGTTCGCCGAGGCGACGGCCCGCGCGATCTCCTCCCGCAGCGCGTTCTCCTCGCGGCTCTCCCGGCCCGGACTGTCGCCCTGCAGCGCCAGGGTGGCCCGCCAGTCGGCGAGGAACTCCGGGTCCAGGGTGATCAGGGCGCCGACGCAGGGCCGGTCGTCGCCGATCACGACCGCCTGGTGGACGAGCGGATGCATGCGCAGCCGCTGCTCCAGCGGGGCCGGGGCGACGCTCTTGCCGCCGCTGGTGACGATGACGTCCTTCTTGCGCCCGGTGATCGTCAGATAGCCCTCGGCGTCCAGCCGCCCGATGTCCCCCGTGGCCAGCCAGCCGCCGCGCAGCACGGCCCGGGTCGCCGCCTCGTCGCCGACATAGCCCTGGAACACCGACGGCCCCCGCACCAGGACCTCCCCGTCGTCGGCCACCTGGACCTCGGTACCCGGCAGCGGCCGGCCCACGGTCCCGGACTTCTCCCGGCCGAGCGGCTGCATGGTGATCCCGCCGGAGGCCTCCGTGAGGCCGTAGCCGTCGTGGATGCGCACGCCGATGCCGGCGTAGAACAGGGTGAGTTCGCGGCTGAGCGAGGAACCGCCGGAGGTGCCGCGCAGCACCCGGCCGCCGAGCGCCGCACGCAGCCTGCGGTACACCGTCCGCTCGTACAGGGCGTGTTGCAGCCGGAGCTCGAACCCCGGACCCGGCCCCCTGCCCAGCCGGTGGCGTTCCTCCGCCTCGGCGAAGTCCCGGGCCGTCTGCGCCGCCCGCTCGAACAGGGCACCCCGGCCCGCCTGATGGGCGGACCGCAGGAACTTCTTGTACAACCTCTCGAACACCGACGGCACGCCGTACAGGTACGTCGGCCGGAACGTGCTCAGCGCCGACGCCAGGGCCGCCTCGCTCAGCTCCGGCTCGTGCCCCATCAGGACGCCGCCGCGCACACACATCAGCATGATCATGATGCCGTAGACGTGCGAGAAGGGCAGGAAGGCCAGCACGGACGGCTGTTCGCCCGGCGGGGCCGCGGTGTGCGCCCAGCCGGCCAGCAGCGTGTCGCAGGGATAGGCGAGACCGCGGTGGCTCAGCGCGCAGCCCTGGGGGCGGCCGGTGGTACCGGAGGTGTAGACGACCGCCGCCGTGGCGTCCGGCAGCACGATCCGGCGCAGCGAGTCCACCGTGGTGTACGGCACGACCGCGCCCCGCTGGACGAGGTCGGGCAGCGCGCCCGCGTCCAGCTGCCAGACGTGGCCCAGCCGGGGCAGCCGGGCACACACCGTGCCGACGGTCATGACGCCCTGCTCGTCCTCCACGACCACGGCCACACAGCCGGCGTCCCGCAGGATCCACTCGACCTGGTCGCGCGAGGCGGCCGGATGGATCGGCACGATCTCGGCGCCGACGGCCCACAGCGCGTGGGCGAAGACGGTCCACTCGTAGCGGGTGCGGGACATCAACGCCACCCGGTGGCCCGGTGAGATCCCGGCGGCGACCAGCCCCTTGGCCAGCTCGACCACCTCGTCCCGCAGCTCGACGGCCGTCACCTGCTGCCACACGGTGGCGGCGGGATCCAGGCGGTGCGCAAGCACCGGCAGCGTCGGACGGCGGTCCGCGTTGTCGAAGACGCTGTCGGCGAGGCCGCCGGTGAGCGGCGGGGTGACGGCGGGAGCGAGGGCGACGTCGCGCATGCGAGCTGCTCCTGGTGTACGGAGGGTCACACCGCCGATCGGCTCTGTGCGGCGGTGCTCGAATGTAGCCCAGCGGAACGCGTTCGGTGCCGGGAACGGAGAAGTCGTGATCGGCTGATGATGTGGCCGTGTCCTGGGGACTCGGCAGACATGAGTCATGTGAACCCCGATCCGGAACCAGAACGCACCACCGGGCTGGAGCCCGGGGGCTCGGTCCCGCCGGGCGAGACCCCGCCCGCCGAGAGCAGCCTGCCCGAGGCCGGCCCCCGGGAGCCGCACGTTCAGCGCAGAGGCTGGGCGAAGGCGCCGCTGGCGCTGATCATCGTCCTCGTCGTCCTGATCGCGGTGGGCTTCCTCGGGTACGCCCTCTCGCTCATCTTCTGAGCCGCCGCGCGGAGCGCTCAGCCCTGGGTGTGCCGCACGCACTCGGTGACGACGTCCCGCAGGCTGCCGGTGCGCTCCAGCAGCCGGCGCTGCTCACGCGCCCCGTTGCCGCGCCGCAGCAGCTCCGCGACGCCCTGCTCGGCGCGCTCCGCGTCGCCGTACGCGGTGAGCGCGTCCCCGGTGTGCTCCAGCAGCGACCGCAGTACCTGCGGGGCGGGCCCCGGCCGCATGGTCACCGGGTCGAGCAGGTCCTCCTCCAGGCCGAACCGGGCGGCCTGCCAGTCGGCGAGCCGGAGCAGGCTCACGCTGTGGCCGGGCGCCGGCCGGCCGGCCCGCCAGTCCCGTGCCGCCTTCTCCACGAGCGCCCGGCTCAGCGTCGCGATCAGCGCGGCGGTGTCCGCGCTGAGGCACACATCCGCCACGCGGACCTCCACGGTCGGATAGCGGGCGGACAGCCGCGCGTCGAAGTAGACCATCCCCTCGTCGAGAAGGGCACCGGTGGCCACCATGTCCGCCACCCGCCCGTGATAGCGCTCGGCCGACCCGAACAGCTCCGTCGGCCCCGCCGACGGCCAGCGGTTCCACACCCGGCTGCGATAGCTGGCGTAGCTGGTGTCCTTTCCCTGCCAGAACGGGGAGTTGGCGCTGATCGCGCGGAGCACCGGCAGCCAGGGACGGATCCGGTCGAGGACCGCGATGCCCTCCTCGTCGGACTCCACCGACACATGCACATGGCAGCCGCACACCAGCTGCTCCCAGGTGGGTATCCCGTAGTGCTCGGCCAGCCACTGGTAGCGCTCGTTCACGCTGAGGGAGGGACTGACCGGAAGGGGGGAGGTGGCCAGCGCGACGACCGCGCTGCCGGTCTCGCCGGCGTGCCGGGCCGCCTCCTTGCGCCAGCGCACGATCTCCTCGCCGAGGGCCGCCATGTCCGCCTGCGGATGGGTGGCGAACTCCAGCATCTGCCGGAACAGCTCCTTCTCGAACACCTGCTGTCCGGGATCGTCGTGGGCGGCATGGGCGAGGACGGCCGCCGCCAGCGCCTTCGGGTCGCCGGTGTCCGGGTCGACCAGAAGGAGTTCCTCCTCCACTCCGACGGTGCGCAACGTGGTGCCACCCTTCCGCGTCCGTGCCACGAGGGGCAGTCGTGGGTCTGTATGACCCCGACTGCCCCTCGGCGGGCCGCCGACACCTGCGCCCTTCAGCGCTCCGGAGCCAGCCAGACCGTGGCGAGCGGCGGGAGCGTGAGCCGCAGGAAGCCGTCGTCCGGCTGCAGCGGCCCGGCGTTGCCGACCCCGCTGCCGCCGTAGCGGACGTCGTCGGTGTTCAGCGTCTCCTGCCAGGCCCGGATCCCGTCCGGGACCCACAGCCGGTAGTCGTGCCGGACGACCGGGGAGAAGTGCGACACCGCGAGCAGGGGGGAGCCGTCGGCGGCGAACCGCAGGAACGCGAAGACGTTGTCGTCCGCCGCGTCGCACAGCACCCACCGGAAGCCGCCCGGGTCGGTGTCCCGCTGCCACAGCGCCGGCGTCGCCCGGTACACGGTGTTCAGCTCCCGCACCAGATCCTGCACGCCGCGGTGGTCGCCGGCCGAGTGGTAGTCGTCGCCCAGCAGCCACCACTCCGGGCCGTGCGCCTCCGACCACTCCGCTCCCTGGGCGAACTCCTGCCCCATGAACAGCAGCTGCTTACCGGGATGGGCCCACATGAACCCCAGATAGGCGCGGTGGTCGGCCCGCCGCTGCCACCAGTCGCCGGGCATCTTCGACACCAGCGCCTGCTTGCCGTGTACGACCTCGTCGTGGGAGATCGGCAGGACGTAGTTCTCGCTGTAGGCGTACACCATCGAGAAGGTCATCTCGTTGTGGTGGTACTTGCGGTGCACCGGCTCCTTCTGGATGTACTGCAGCGAGTCGTGCATCCAGCCCATGTTCCACTTCAGCCCGAAGCCGAGCCCGCCGCTGTCCGTCGGCCGGGTCACCCCGTCCCAGGCCGTGGACTCCTCGGCGATGGTCACCACACCCGGGCAGCGCCGGTACACGGTGGCGTTCATCTCCTGCAGGAAGGCGACCGCGTCGAGGTCCTCCCGGCCGCCGAACACGTTCGGCTCCCACTGTCCGGAGTCCCGCGAGTAGTCCAGGTAGAGCATGGAGGCGACGGCGTCCACCCGCAGCCCGTCGATGTGGAACTCCTCGCACCAGTACACGGCGTTGGCGACCAGGAAGTTGCGCACCTCGGTCCGGCCGTAGTCGAACTCGTACGTCCCCCAGTCCGGGTGCTCGGCACGCGTCGGGTTACCGGGTTCGTACAGCGGGTCCCCGTCGAACCGGGCCAGCGCCCAGTCGTCCTTGGGGAAGTGCGCCGGCACCCAGTCCATGATCACACCGATGCCGGCCCGGTGCAGCGCGTCCACCAGGTACTTGAAGTCGTCCGGGGAGCCGAGGCGGGGCGTCGGCGCGTAGTAGGAGGTGACCTGGTAGCCCCAGGAGCCGCTGAACGGATGCCCGGCGACCGGCATCAGCTCCACGTGCGTGAAGCCCATCCCCTTGACATAGGCGGGGAGTTCGTCCGCCAGCCGGCGGTACGTCGAGCCGGGCCGCCAGGAGGGGAGATGGACCTCGTAGACGGAGAACGGCGCCTGGTGCACGGGGGTGTCGCCCCGGTGGGCCATCCACTCCGCGTCACCCCACTCGTACCGCGACACCGCGACGACCGACGCCGTGTCGGGCGGCACCTCCGTGCGCCGCGCCATCGGGTCGGCCTTCAGGAAGCGGTGGCCGTAGCGGGAGGTGATCTCGAACTTGTACCGGTCGCCCTCGCCGATGCCGGGCAGGAACAGCTCCCACACCCCGGACGCGCCCAGCGACCGCATCGGGTACTGCGTGCCGTCCCAGTACGTGAAGTCCCCGGCCACCCGCACCCCTTGGGCGTTGGGCGCCCACACGGTGAAGCGGGTGCCCGTCACCCCCTGGTGCGTCATGGGCTCGGCGCCGAGCGCCTGCCACAGCTGCTCGTGCCGGCCCTCCCGGATCAGATGCAGATCCAGCTCACCGAGAGCGGGCAGGAACCGGTACGGATCGTGCACCTCCTGCTCGGCGTCGTCGTACGCCACCAGCAGCGTGTACGACGGGATCTCCGGGTACGGCAGCACGGCCGCGAAGAGACCGTCGCCCTCGGACCGAAGGGCACCCCGTACGCCGTCGACCACGACGCTCACCGAGCGCGCGTTCGGGCGCAGCGCCCGGAACAGGACGCCGCCCGGGACCGGGTGGGCGCCCAGCAGGGCGTGCGGATCGTGGTGGGCGCCGCCGAGCAGCCGGGCACGGTCGGCCGGGTCGAGCGGCTGGGCCACGAGCGGCTTGGGGCCGGCCGCCTCGGGGCGCGCGGTGTCGCGCAGGGCCATGTCGTCAGCCTCCCCACACGGCGAGCCGCTTGATCGCCGCCATCGGTACCGGCAGCCAGTCCGGCCGATGTCTCGCCTCGTACAGCACCTCGTACACCGCCCTGTCCGTCTCGTGCGCGCGCAGCAGCGCGTGCTTCTTCCGTGGATCCCAGCCCGCCCGGGCCGCGTAGCCCGCGCAGAACGCCTCCCGGCAGCGGCGCGCCCACTCGGGTCGCCAGGGGCGGCGCTGCCGGGCCGCGTAGTCGAAGGAACGCAGCATCCCCGCCACGTCCCGGACCGGGGAGTGCGGGGCGCACCGCTCGGCGAGCGGCCGGGACGGCTCGCCCTCGAAATCGATGACGAACCAGTCGCGGCCGGCCCGCAGCACCTGCCCGAGGTGCATGTCGCCGTGGATGCGCTGGGCGGGCGGTCCGGTGTCGCAGGTGGCGAGGGCCCCGAACGCGGCCCGCAGCCCCGGCACGAAGGGCCGCAGTCCCGGGACGGCGTGCGCCGCCGCGTCCAGCCGTGCGCACATCGCCTGTGCCGTACGGCCGTTCTCGCCCGGCCCGGCCGGACCGAAGGCCTCGGCCAGCGCGAGGTGCACCTCCGCCATGGCCCGGCCGAGCTCATGGGCCTCGGCGGTGAAGTCGTCGCCCGCGGCGAGCGCGCGCAGCGCCAGCGTCCAGCCGTCGGAGGCGTCCGGCAGGAACGGCTGCAGCACGCCCAGGGTGGCCGGCTGCGGCGCGGTGGTATGGAACCACGCCACCGGCGCGGGCACCCGGGTGCAGCCCTGCGCGGCCAGCGCGGCCGTCACCTCCAGGTCCGGGTTGACGCCCGGCTGGATCCGGCGGAAGACCTTCAGGATGTACGCGTCGCCGTACACGATCGACGAGTTGGACTGCTCGGCGTCCAGCAGGCGCGGCGGCAGCCCGCCGGGCAGCTCGGCGCCCGGGTCCGCCTCGAACCGCAGCGGTCCGGCCGCGCCGGGCCGCCGCAGCCGCTCCAGCAGCAGATGCGCCGAGCGCGGGTCGTGCAGCGCGTCGTACACCGCGAGCCCGGCGAACGGACCCTGGTCGGCCCGCCCGATGTACGCCCGCTCCAGACGGGGGGCGAGGTGCTCGCGCAGGCCGAGCAGCAGCTGGTAGCAGTCGCCGGGCGGGGGAGTGCCGCCCGGCGTGGGCACGGGCGCGTGCGAGGCGTGCACCAGCAGGTGCAGACACCCCGGGAACAGCTCGGTCACGGACAGCACCGACAGATCGGCGACGGGCCGGTCCTTGCCCGCGAACCAGCGTTGTCCCGGCAGCCATTGCCGCAGCAGCCCGCCCAGCGACACCAGGGGTCCTTCGAGGCCGGCCGCGCTTCTGGGTCGTGCGGTGATGGTCTTCGGCATGACGCGTCCTTTCCTCGGCGCCGGGCGTCAGCGACGGCGGCCGATGCGGGATGCGACTCGGGTGAGCCGGAACCAGTAGAAGCCGTGGCCTTGCAGGGTCAGCAGGTAGGGAAGCTCACCGATGGCGGGGAAGCGCACCCCGCCGATCAGCTCGACCGGGTGCCGTCCGTCGTACGCCCTGAGGTCGAGCTCGGTGGGCTGCGCGAAGCGGGAGAAGTTGTGGACGCACAGGACCAGGTCGTCCTCGTACTCGCGCAGGAAGGCGAGGACGGCCGG
>NZ_JBEOYR010000024.1:0-138663 GCF_040297165.1 Streptomyces sp. NPDC001851
CTACGACCAGTGGCCCAGGCTGCTGGAGACGATGAAGGTCGACAAGAAGTCCCGCGGCGACCGGCTGCGCTTCATCGTCCTGGACGGCCTGGCCAAGCCGACCGTCCTGGAAGGACCCGACCCGGCCGTCCTCCTCGCCGCCTACGGCGAGGTCGGGCAGTAGGTCCCCGACTGTTCCGTCCGTCCGATTCCCTTTCCGGAACGGGCACTTCGAGCCGCCCCCGGTCGTTTCACCAAACGACGGCCGGGGACGGTACCGTTCGGCAAGCAGCGGGTTAACCTCTGCTACCAGCACGAATTGCCTGTACGAGACGGAGTGGCAACGGATGCAGCACGCAGTGGGGTCTCCGCTGCCGCCGCCCCACCAGCCGGGGCAGATGCCGCATGTCGGCTGGGTGTCGGCCGCGCACCACCCGGGCCCGCGCCCGGCAGCCTCCCCGGGGCCCGCCCCCGTTCCTCCGCCGCCGGTCTTCCCGGCCCCGGCCGGCGCCGTCCCGCCGACGCCCCCGCAACCTCCCGTGCCCCAGCCCCCGGCCCCGCAGCCCGTCGCGCCACCGGCCCCCGACGCCACCGGCCATGTCCCGCTGCCGCCGGGCGGCCCCGTAGGCGTGCCCACGGCACCGCCGGCTCACGCCGCGGCCCCCGACCCCGCGACCACCACGCTGGCCGTCCTGCTGATCGGCCCGGCCGGTGCGGGCAAGACCAGTGTCGCCAAGTACTGGGCCGACCACCGCCGCGTACCCACGGCGCACATCAGCCTGGACGACGTGCGCGAATGGGTCCGCTCGGGCTTCGCCGACCCCCAGTCCGGCTGGAACGACAACTCCGAGGCCCAGTACCGCCTGGCCCGCCGCACCTGCGGTTTCGCCGCCCGCAACTTCCTCGCCAACGGCATCTCCTGCATCCTCGACGACGCGGTCTTCCCGGACCGCCCGGTCGTCGGCCTCGGCGGCTGGAAGCGGCACGTCGGCCCCGGCCTGCTCCCGGTCGTCCTCCTGCCGGGTCTGGACATCGTCCTGGAACGCAACGCCGAGCGCACCGGCAACCGCCGCCTCACCGACGAGGAGGTCGCCCGCATCCACGGCCGCATGGCCGGCTGGTACGGCTCGGGTCTCCCGATCATCGACAACTCCCAGCTCGACATCCCCGGGACGGCCCGCCTCCTGGACGAGGCCCTGGCCAGAGCGATAGCGAGTCCACCGAGCTGGTAGGCGGAGGAGCTGCCTGCCGTTGAGGCGCGCGCGGCTGTACCGACATGCGGCTCCGCCGCGTGGGAGCGGGGGCCACTCGCGGACCCGCAGCCGGCGAACAACGGACACCTCCTCACCTGCCCCGCAGCCCCACTCGGCCCCCACAAATCGGCACAACCGGCACAAAACTCCTACGCTCATCTCATGTCAGAGGTGTACGCGACCCGCCGATCCCGGCTGAGAGACCATGTCACTGCGGCCGGCACCGCGGCAGCGCTCGTCACCCGCCCGGCCAACGTGCGCTACCTCGCCGCCGCAGCCCCGCAGGGCTCCGCGCTGCTGCTCGGCAGACGCGAGGACCTCCTCGTCTGCGCCGGCCCGCCCGACGACCGCCCCTACGAGGGCCGGCCGGACGAGAACCTGCGCCTGCACGTCCTGCCCTCCGGAGGCGACGCGGCCGTCACGGCGGCCGAGCTCGTCGCGGCCCAGGGCGCCGATTCACTGGCGGTGGAGGAGCACCACCTCACGGTGGCCCGGCACAGAGCCGTGGCCTCGGTCGCGCCGCGCCTCCGCCTCACCGACCTCGGCGGAGCCGTCGAGCAGCTCAGGGTGGTCAAGGACGAGGAGGAGATCTCCTGCCTCCGCATCGGCGCCGAGATCGCCGACCAGGCGCTCGGCGAGCTGCTGGAGTCCATCCTGGTCGGCCGAACCGAGCGGCACCTCGCGCTGGAGCTGGAGCGCCGCCTGGTGGACCACGGGGCCGACGGGCCCGCGTTCCCCACCTCGGTCGCCACCGGACCGAACTCCGGCCGCCGTGGCCACCGCCCCACCGACCGGCGCGTGGAGGAGGGCGACTTCCTCACGGTGTGCCTGGGCGCGACCTACCGCGGCTACCGCTGCGAGATCGGCCGTACCTTCGTGATCGGCACCTCGCCCGCCGACTGGCAGATCGAGCTGTACGACCTCGTCTTCGCCGCCCAGCGCGCCGGACGCGAGTCCCTGGCACCCGGCGCCGGATACCGTGACGTGGACCGCGCGGCGCGCCAGGTACTGGACTCGGCCGGCTATGCGGAGGCCCTGCCACCGCTGACCGGACACGGCGTCGGACTCGAAATCGATGAGGACCCGCAGTTGGCGCCCGCGGCCATGGGTAAACTGGACGCTTGCGTGCCGGTCACCGTCGAACCGGGGGTCCACCTCCCGGGCCGGGGCGGCGTCCGGATCGATGACACGCTCGTCGTACGCCCCGAGGCGGACGGCGGACCCGAGCTACTCACCATCACGACCAAGGAGCTGCTCGCCCTCTAGGCAGTGGCGTGCGCCGGGGTCGTACGTCAGTCCAGGAGATTCCGCAACCGTGGCTTCCACGAACGACCTCAAGAACGGCATGGTGCTCAAGCTCGAAGGCGGCCAGCTCTGGTCCGTCGTCGAGTTCCAGCACGTCAAGCCCGGAAAGGGCCCGGCATTCGTGCGTACCAAGCTCAAGAACGTGCTCTCCGGCAAGGTCGTCGACAAGACCTTCAACGCCGGCGTCAAGGTCGAGACGGCCACTGTCGACAAGCGCGACATGCAGTTCTCGTACATGGACGGCGACTACTTCGTCTTCATGGACATGGAGACCTACGACCAGCTGCACATCGACCGGAAGGCCGTCGGCGACGCCGCGAACTTCCTGATCGAGGGCTTCACCGCCACCGTCGCGCAGCACGAGGGCGAGGTTCTCTTCGTCGAGCTCCCCGCCGCGGTCGAGCTGACCATCGCCGAGACCGAGCCGGGCGTCCAGGGCGACCGCTCCACCGGTGGCACCAAGCCCGCCACCCTGGAGACCGGCCACCAGATCCAGGTCCCGCTCTTCATCACCACCGGTGAGAAGATCAAGGTCGACACCCGTACGAGCGACTACCTCGGCCGGGTGAACAGCTAACCGTGGCTGCCCGCAACACGGCCCGCAAGCGCGCCTTCCAGATCCTCTTCGAGGGCGACCAGCGCGGCGCCGACGTCCTGACGGTCCTCGCCGACTGGGTCCGGCTCTCCCGGTCCGACACCCGGCAGCCGCCGGTCAGCGAGTACACGATGCAGCTGGTCGAGGGCTACGCGGAACACGCGAAGCGGATCGACGAGCTGATCGCCCAGTACGCGGTCGGCTGGACGCTCGACCGGATGCCGGTCGTGGACCGCAACATCCTGCGGCTGGGCGCGTACGAGCTGATCTGGGTCGACGAGACCCCGGACGCCGTCGTCCTGGACGAGATGGTGCAGCTGGCGAAGGAGTTCTCCACGGACGAGTCGCCCTCGTTCGTCAACGGCCTCCTGGGCCGCCTGAAGGAGCTCAAGCCGTCCCTGCGCCGGGACCAGGCGTAGCACCGGCCGATACGCCATCCCGGAGGGCCCGCAGCACGCTCGTGCTGCGGGCCCTCCGGCGTTCCCGCGATGACCGGGAAAAGCCGCCGGGGTGGCCGGAACCGTGAAGTTCCGGCCACCCCGGCGGCACGTTTCTGCTCAGGCGCTGGAAGCGGTCACGCCTCTTCGTGCGTGGCCACCGCGCGGCGCGCGTCGGCGTCCAGGACGCCCCAGCTGATCAGCTGCTCGGTGAGGACCGAGGGCGACTGGTCGTAAATGACGGCGAGAGTGCGCAGGTCGTCCTGGCGGATGGAGAGCACCTTGCCGTTGTAGTCACCGCGCTGGGACTGGATCGTCGCCGCGTAGCGCTGCAGCGGGCCCGCCTTCTCGGCCGGCACGGTGGCCAGCCGCTCCAGGTCGAGGACCAGCTTCGGCGGCGGCTCGGCGGCGCCGCCCGGCGTGGTGCCCGGCAGGAGCTCCTGCACAGGAACGCCATAGAAATCGGCCAGCTCGGCGAGCCGCTGGACGGTCACCGCACGGTCGCCACGCTCGTAGGATCCGACCACCACGGCCTTCCAGCGCCCCTGGGACTTCTCCTCGACACCGTGGAGGGAAAGGCCCTGCTGGGTGCGGATGGCCCGGAGCTTGGCCCCGAGCTGTTTGGCGTATTCGCTGGACATATAGCTCCCCGGACACTGTGTCGACGCGGCCGGACGGTATTCCCGCCGCGCGGCTGGTAACTCACTGTGAGGTTACGCAGCGTGACTCTCGTGCGTCAAGCCGAATGGTCCACCCCGACTCTTCCGTGGTAGTGGCGACCGGTTCCGCCAAGGGGGTGATCGAGGCCCCCTCCATCACCTGCTACGGTGGATGGCGCAAATCCGACGTCCTTTAAGGTCCGTCCCGTGAGGCGGAGAAGGAGGTCCGTTTCGTATGGACAAGCACGACTCGCCCGCGCAGGCGCAAGCGTCCGATGCGCGGCCCGTTCTGGAAGGCCCCGACATCGCGCGGGTGCTGACCCGTATCGCCCACGAGATCGTCGAGCGCGCCAAGGGCGCCGACGACGTGGTGCTCCTCGGCATTCCCACCCGGGGCGTCTTCCTCGCCCAGCGGCTCGCCGTCAAGCTGGAGCAGATCACCGACCGCAAGGTGCCGGTCGGCTCGCTCGACATCACCATGTACCGCGACGACCTGCGCATGCACCCCCCGCGTGCGCTGGCCCGCACCGAGATCCCCGGTGACGGCATCGACGGCAAGCTGGTCGTCCTCGTCGACGACGTGCTCTTCTCCGGCCGCACCATCCGCGCCGCCCTCGACGCCCTGAACGACATCGGGCGCCCCCGCGCGGTCCAGCTCGCGGTCCTGGTCGACCGCGGCCACCGCGAACTGCCGATCCGCGCCGACTACGTCGGCAAGAACCTCCCCACGTCGCTGCGGGAGACGGTCAAGGTCCAGCTCGCCGAGGAGGACGGTCGCGACACCGTGCTGCTCGGTGTGAAGCAGACCGGCCAGTAGCAAGTCGGGCGCCGGGCCGCTTCGGCATGCCCGCACACGCCCTGATTTGCCCCCATTCTCCCGACCTGAACTGCCTTACGGAGCCTGACAGATGCAGCGTCATCTCATCTCGGCCGCCGACCTCACCCGCGACGACGCCGTCCTGATCCTCGACACCGCCGAGGAGATGGCCCGGGTCGCCGACCGGCCGATCAAGAAGCTGCCGACCCTGCGCGGCCGCACGATCGTCAACCTCTTCTTCGAGGACTCCACCCGCACGCGGATCTCCTTCGAGGCCGCCGAGAAGCGCCTGTCCGCCGACGTCATCAACTTCTCCGCCAAGGGCTCCAGCGTCTCCAAGGGCGAGTCCCTGAAGGACACCGCCCAGACCCTGGAGGCCATGGGCGTCGACGCCGTCGTCATCCGGCACGGCGCCTCCGGAGCCCCGTACCGCCTCGCCAACTCCGGCTGGATCGACGCCGCCGTGATCAACGCCGGCGACGGCACCCACCAGCACCCCACCCAGGCCCTGCTGGACGCCTTCACCATGCGCCGCCGGCTGGTCGGCCGGGACGCCGGCCTCGGCCAGGACCTCAGCGGCAAGCGCATCACCGTCGTCGGCGACGTCCTGCACAGCCGGGTCGCCCGCTCCAACGTCGACCTGTTGCACACCCTCGGCGCCGAGGTCACCCTCGTCGCCCCGCCCACGCTGGTGCCGGTCGGCGTCGAGACCTGGCCGTGCGAGGTGTCGTACGACCTCGACAGCGCGCTGCCCAAGTGCGACGCGGTGATGATGCTCCGCGTCCAGCGCGAGCGGATGAACGCCGCCTTCTTCCCGACCGAGCGCGAGTACTCCCGCCGCTACGGCCTCGACGGCGACCGCATGGCCAGGCTGCCCGAGCACGCCATCGTGATGCACCCCGGCCCGATGGTCCGCGGCATGGAGATCACCGCCGAGGTCGCCGACTCCGACCGCTGCACCGCCGTCGAGCAGGTCGCCAACGGCGTCTCCATCCGGATGGCCGTCCTGTACCTGCTGCTCGGCGGCAACGAGCCCGCCCAGACCCGCACTGAGGAGAAGTAAGACCCATGAGCAAGATCCTGATCCGTGGTGCGAAGGTGCTCGGCGGCGAGCCGCAGGACGTGCTGATCGACGGCGAGACGATCGCGGAGGTGGGCACCGGGCTGTCCGCCGAGGGCGCCGAGGTCGTCGAGGCCGGCGGCAAGGTGCTGCTGCCGGGCCTGGTCGACCTGCACACCCATCTGCGCGAGCCGGGCCGCGAGGACTCCGAGACGGTCCTGACCGGCACCCGCGCCGCCGCGTCCGGCGGCTACACGGCCGTCTTCGCCATGGCCAACACCTTCCCGGTCGCCGACACCGCCGGTGTCGTGGAGCAGGTCTGGCGGCTCGGCCGGGAGCACGGCTACTGCGACGTGCAGCCCATCGGCGCCGTCACCGTCGGCCTGGAGGGCAGGAAGCTCGCCGAGCTCGGCGCCATGCACGAGTCCGCCGCCGGGGTCACCGTCTTCTCCGACGACGGCAAGTGCGTGGACGACGCCGTGATCATGCGCCGCGCGCTGGAGTACGTGAAGGCCTTCGGCGGTGTCGTCGCCCAGCACGCGCAGGAGCCGCGGCTGACCGAGGGCGCCCAGATGAACGAGGGCGTCGTCTCCGCCGAGCTGGGCCTGGGCGGCTGGCCGGCCGTCGCCGAGGAGTCGATCATCGCCCGCGATGTGCTGCTCGCCGAGCACGTCGGCTCCCGCGTCCACATCTGCCACCTGTCGACCGCCGGATCCGTGGAGATCGTCCGCTGGGCCAAGTCCCGCGGCATCGACGTCACCGCCGAGGTCACCCCGCACCACCTGCTCCTCACCGACGAGCTGGTGCGCACGTACAACCCGGTCTACAAGGTCAACCCGCCGCTGCGCACCGAGCGGGACGTGCACGCCCTGCGCGAGGCCCTGGCCGACGGCACGATCGACATCGTCGCCACCGACCACGCCCCGCACCCGCACGAGGACAAGGACTGCGAGTGGGCCGCCGCCGCCATGGGCATGGTCGGCCTGGAGACCGCGTTGTCAGTGGTCCAGGAGACCATGGTCGACACGGGCCTGCTGGACTGGGCCGGCGTCGCCGACCGCATGTCCTCCAAGCCCGCGCAGATCGGACAGGCCACCGGACACGGCCGTCCCGTCTCGGCTGGTGAGCCCGCGAACCTCACCCTCGTCGACACGGAATACCGTGGCCAGGTGGACCCCGCGGGCTTCGCCTCGCGCAGCCGCAACACCCCGTACCAGGGGCGTGAGCTGCCGGGCCGTGTGACGCACACGTGGCTGCGGGGCAAGGCCACGCTCGTCGACGGGAAGCTCACGTGACACCTGTAATCCTGCTGGCCGAGGCGAAGAGGTCGGCCGAGGTCACCGACTGGCCGGCGCGCATCGGCTGGCTCGTCGGACTGCTGCTCTTCATCGCGCTCGTCTACTGGCTGATGCGCGAGGGCTGGAAGTGGCGCGGCACCCTGCAGAGCGACCTGCCCGCGCCGCCCAGCGCGCCGGAGGAGACCGGCCCCGCCAGACTTGAGCTGAGCGGCCGCTACCACGGCTCCACCACCGCGGGCCAGTGGCTGGACCGCATCGTGGCCCACGGCCTGGGCACCCGCAGCCGGGCCGAGCTCACCCTGACCGACCAAGGGCTGGAGGTCGAGCGTCCCGGAGCGAGCGACTTCTTCATCCCCACCGCCGCACTGCGCGGGGCCCGGCTGGACAAGGGCATCGCCGGCAAGGTCCTCGCCGAGGGCGGACTGCTGGTGGTGACCTGGAAGCTCGGCGACAAGCTGGTCGACTCCGGCTTCCGCTCCGACCAGGCGGCCGAGCACACCGAGTGGGTCGACACCCTGAACCACATGATCAACGACACGGAAGGCGCACGATGACGACCTCCACCAGGGGAGCTGCCAGGGTTCCCGCCGTACTCGTCCTGGAGGACGGCCGCATCTTCCGCGGCCGTGCCTACGGGGCCGTGGGGGAGACCTTCGGCGAGGCCGTGTTCTCCACCGGCATGACCGGCTACCAGGAGACCCTGACCGACCCGTCGTACGACCGCCAGATCGTGGTCGCGACCGCCCCGCAGATCGGCAACACGGGCTGGAACGACGAGGACGACGAGTCGAGCCGCATCTGGGTCTCCGGATACGTCGTGCGCGACCCCGCGCGCGTGCCGTCCAACTGGCGTGCCAAGCGCTCCCTGGACGACGAGCTGGAGCGGCAGGGCGTGGTCGGCATCTCCGGCATCGACACCCGCGCCCTCACCCGCCACCTGCGCGAGCGCGGTTCCATGCGCGCCGGCGTCTTCTCCGGCGAGGCGATCGCCCCCGAGTCCGAGCTCCTCGCGCGCGTGCAGGCCCAGCCGCACATGAAGGGCGCGAGCCTCTACGAGGAGGTCGCGACCAAGGAGGCCTACGTCGTCCCGGCCATCGGCGAGAAGAAGTTCACCGTCGCCGCGATCGACCTCGGCATCAAGGGCATGACCCCGCACCGCATGGCCGAGCGCGGCATCGAGGTGCACGTCCTGCCCGCCACCGCCACGGCCGACGAGGTCTACGCGGTCAACCCGGACGGCGTGTTCTTCTCCAACGGCCCCGGCGACCCGGCGACCGCCGACGGTCCCGTCGCCCTCATGACCGCCGTCCTGGAGCGCAGGACGCCGCTCTTCGGCATCTGCTTCGGCAACCAGATCCTCGGCCGCGCCCTCGGCTTCGGCACCTACAAGCTGAAGTACGGCCACCGGGGCATCAACCAGCCGGTCCAGGACCGTACGACCGGCAAGGTCGAGGTCACCGCGCACAACCACGGCTTCGCCGTCGACGCGCCGCTCGACCAGGTCAGCGAGACAAAGTTCGGCCGCGCCGAGGTCTCGCACGTCTGCCTGAACGACAACGTCGTGGAGGGGCTGCAGCTGCTCGACCAGCCGGCCTTCTCCGTCCAGTACCACCCCGAAGCGGCAGCGGGCCCGCACGACGCCGCCTACCTGTTCGACCGCTTCGTATCCCTGATGGAGGGCCAGCGTGCCTAAGCGCACCGATATCCAGTCCGTCCTGGTCATCGGCTCCGGCCCGATCGTCATCGGCCAGGCCGCCGAGTTCGACTACTCCGGCACCCAGGCGTGCCGCGTGCTCAAGGCCGAGGGCCTGCGCGTGGTCCTCGTCAACTCCAACCCGGCGACGATCATGACCGACCCGGAGATCGCCGACGCCACCTACGTCGAGCCGATCACCCCCGAGTTCGTCGAGAAGATCATCGCCAAGGAGCGCCCCGACGCCCTGCTGCCCACCCTGGGCGGCCAGACGGCCCTGAACACCGCCATCTCGCTGCACGAGAACGGTGTGCTGGAGAAGTACGGCGTCGAGCTGATCGGTGCCAAGCCCGAGGCGATCCACAAGGGCGAGGACCGCGACCTGTTCAAGGACGTCGTGGAGGAGGTCCGGCGCAAGACCGGGCACGGCGAGTCCGCGCGTTCGGTCATCTGCCACTCCATGGACGACGTCCTCAAGGGCGTCGAGACCCTGGGCGGCTACCCGGTCGTCGTCCGCCCGTCCTTCACCATGGGCGGCGCCGGCTCCGGCTTCGCCCACGACGAGGAGGAGCTGCGCCGCATCGCCGGCCAGGGTCTCACCCTCTCGCCGACCACCGAGGTGCTCCTGGAGGAGTCCATCCTCGGCTGGAAGGAGTACGAGCTGGAGCTGATGCGCGACAAGCACGACAACGTCGTGGTCGTCTGCTCCATCGAGAACTTCGACCCCATGGGCGTGCACACCGGTGACTCGATCACCGTCGCCCCGGCGATGACGCTGACCGACCGCGAGTACCAGATCCTGCGCGACATCGGCATCGCCGTCATCCGTGAGGTCGGGGTCGACACCGGCGGCTGCAACATCCAGTTCGCGGTGAACCCCGAGGACGGCCGGGTGATCGTCATCGAGATGAACCCGCGCGTGTCCAGGTCCTCGGCGCTCGCCTCCAAGGCCACCGGCTTCCCGATCGCCAAGATCGCCGCCAAGCTGGCCGTCGGCTACACCCTGGACGAGATCCCGAACGACATCACGCAGGAGACCCCGGCCTCCTTCGAGCCCACGCTCGACTACGTGGTCGTCAAGGCCCCGCGCTTCGCGTTCGAGAAGTTCCCGCAGGCCGACTCGACGCTGACCACCACCATGAAGTCGGTCGGCGAGGCCATGGCCATCGGCCGCAACTTCACCGAGGCCTTCCAGAAGGCGCTGCGCTCGCTGG
This sequence comes from Streptomyces sp. NPDC001851, assembly GCF_040297165.1. Taxonomy (NCBI): domain Bacteria; kingdom Bacillati; phylum Actinomycetota; class Actinomycetes; order Kitasatosporales; family Streptomycetaceae; genus Streptomyces; species Streptomyces sp. NPDC001851. The sequence continues at coordinate 10,311 of NZ_JBEOYR010000024.1, forward strand.
AGAAGAAGGGCAGCCAGTTCGCGTTCACCGGGGTCCCCGGTGACAAGTCGCTGCTCCTGGAGGAGTCCCGGCGTCCCACCGACGGCCGGATCAACACCGTCATGCAGGCCATCCGCGCGGGTGCCACGCCCGAGGAGATCTTCGAGTACACGAAGATCGACCCGTGGTTCGTGGACCAGCTCTTCCTGATCAAGGAGATCGCGGACGAGCTGGCCCAGGCCCCGGAGCTGACCGCCGACCTGCTCGCCGAGGCCAAGCGGCACGGCTTCTCCGACCAGCAGATCGGTGAGATCCGCGGCCTGCGCGAGGACGTCGTCCGCGAGGTCAGGCACGCCCTCGGCATCCGCCCGGTCTACAAGACGGTCGACACCTGCGCCGCCGAGTTCGCCGCGAAGACGCCGTACTTCTACTCCTCCTACGACGAGGAGAGCGAGGTCGCCCAGCGCGAGAAGCCGGCCGTGATCATCCTGGGCTCGGGCCCGAACCGCATCGGCCAGGGCATCGAGTTCGACTACTCCTGCGTCCACGCCTCCTTCGCGCTGTCCGACGCCGGGTACGAGACCGTGATGGTCAACTGCAACCCGGAGACCGTCTCCACCGACTACGACACCTCCGACCGGCTGTACTTCGAGCCGCTGACGCTGGAGGACGTGCTGGAGATCGTCCACGCCGAGCAGCAGGCCGGCCCCGTCGCGGGTGTGATCGTCCAGCTGGGCGGCCAGACCCCGCTCGGCCTGTCGCAGGCCCTGAAGGACAACGGCGTACCGATCGTCGGCACCTCCCCGGAGGCCATCCACGCCGCCGAGGACCGCGGCGCCTTCGGCCGGGTGCTGGCGGAGGCGGGCCTGCCGGCCCCGAAGCACGGCACGGCCACCACCTTCACCGAGGCCAAGGCCATCGCCGACGAGATCGGCTACCCGGTCCTGGTCCGGCCGTCGTACGTGCTCGGCGGGCGCGGCATGGAGATCGTGTACGACGAGACCCGCCTCGCCGCCTACATCGCCGAGTCGACCGAGATCAGCCCGTCCCGGCCGGTCCTGGTCGACCGCTTCCTGGACGACGCGATCGAGATCGACGTCGACGCCCTCTACGACGGCGAGGAGCTGTACCTCGGCGGCGTGATGGAGCACATCGAGGAGGCCGGCATCCACTCCGGCGACTCGGCGTGTGCCCTGCCCCCGATCACCCTGGGCGGCTTCGACATCAAGCGGCTGCGCGCCTCCACCGAGGCCATCGCGCGCGGTGTCGGAGTGCGCGGCCTGATCAACATCCAGTTCGCGATGGCCGGCGACATCCTCTACGTCCTGGAGGCCAACCCCCGCGCGTCCCGTACGGTCCCCTTCACCTCGAAGGCGACCGCGGTGCCGCTCGCGAAGGCCGCCGCCCGGATCTCGCTGGGCGCGACCATCGCCGAGCTGCGCGCCGAGGGTCTGCTCCCGAAGCACGGCGACGGCGGCGAGCTGCCGCTGGACGCGCCGATCTCCGTCAAGGAGGCCGTCATGCCGTGGTCCCGGTTCCGGGACATCAAGGGCCGCGGCGTCGACACGGTGCTGGGCCCGGAGATGCGCTCCACCGGCGAGGTCATGGGCATCGACTCCGTCTTCGGCACGGCGTACGCCAAGTCCCAGGCGGGCGCCTACGGCCCGCTGCCCACCAAGGGCCGCGCGTTCATCTCGGTCGCCAACCGCGACAAGCGCTCGATGATCTTCCCCGCGCGGGAGCTGGTCGCCCACGGCTTCGAGCTGCTGGCCACCTCCGGCACCGCCGAGGTCCTCAAGCGCCACGGCATCCACGCCACGGTGGTGCGCAAGCAGTCCGAGGGCACCGGCCCGAACGGTGAGAGGACCATCGTCCAGCTGATCCACGACGGCGAGGTCGACCTGATCGTCAACACCCCGTACGGCACCGGCGGCCGCCTCGACGGCTACGACATCCGTACGGCCGCGGTGGCGCGCTCGGTCCCGTGCCTGACGACCGTGCAGGCGCTCGCCGCGGCGGTGCAGGGCATCGACGCCCTCAACCACGGGGACGTGGGCGTCCGCTCCCTCCAGGAACACGCCGAACACCTGACCGCGGCCCGCGACTAGCAGCCCTTGAGGGGGACACCGGAAACGGTGTCCCCCTCTTCATGAGGACACAGATATGTACGAGCTTTTCTTCCGTCTGGTTTTCACACGGATGGACCCCGAGAAGGCCCACCACCTGGCCTTCCGCTGGATCCGCCTCGCCGTCCGCATCCCCGTGCTGCGCACCTTCCTCGCGGCCGCCCTCGCGCCCCGCTACAAGGAGCTGCGCACGGAGGCCTTCGGGCTGCGGATGCACGGCCCCTTCGGGCTCGCCGCCGGCTTCGACAAGAACGCCGTCGCGATCGACGGCATGTCGATGCTGGGCTTCGACCACGTGGAGATCGGCACGGTCACCGGCGAGCCGCAGCCCGGCAACCCCAAGAAGCGGCTGTTCCGGCTCGTCGCGGACCGCGCGCTGATCAATCGCATGGGCTTCAACAACGACGGCTCACTGGCCGTCGCCGCCCGCCTCGCGACCCGTCGGCCGGTCTTCAGGACCGTCGTCGGCGTCAACATCGGCAAGACCAAGGTCGTCCCGGAGACGGAGGCCGTCGGCGACTACGTGAAGTCCGCCGAGCGCCTCGCGCCGTACGCCGACTACCTGGTGGTGAACGTCTCCTCGCCGAACACGCCCGGCCTGCGCAACCTGCAGGCCACCGAGGCCCTGCGTCCGCTGCTGAGCGCCGTCCGCGAGGCCGCCGACCGCACCGTCGCGAACCGGCGCGTCCCGCTGCTGGTGAAGATCGCGCCCGACCTCGCCGACGAGGACATCGACGCCGTCGCCGACCTGGCCGTGGAGCTGGGCCTGGACGGCATCATCGCGACCAACACCACCATCGCGCGCGAGGGCCTCGGGCTGCGGTCGCGGCCCTCGCTCGTGAAGGAGACCGGCGGCCTGTCCGGCGCCCCGCTCAAGGCGCGTTCCCTGGAGGTCCTGCGCCGCCTGTACGCGCGCGTGGGCGACCGGATCACCCTCGTGGGCGTGGGCGGCGTCGAGACCGCCGAGGACGCCTGGCAGCGCATCCTGGCCGGTGCCACGCTGGTCCAGGGGTACAGCGCCTTCATCTATGAGGGCCCCTTCTGGGCCCGCGCGATCCACAAGGGCCTCGCCGCCCGCCTGCGTACCAGCCCCTACGCCACCCTCGCCGACGCGGTCGGCGCCGACGTGAGGAAGCCCGCATGACCTCGTACGAGCCCTTCGGCGCCCGTCTGCGCCGCGCCATGGACGAGCGCGGCCCGCTGTGCGTCGGCATCGACCCGCACGCCTCCCTGCTCGCCGAGTGGGGTCTGAACGACGACGTGGCCGGGCTGGAGCGGTTCAGCCGCACGGTCGTCGAGGCGGTGGCCGACCGGGTCGCCGTCATGAAGCCGCAGAGCGCGTTCTTCGAACGCTTCGGCTCCCGCGGTGTCGCCGTCCTGGAGACGGTCGTCCAGGAGGCGCGCGCGGCCGGCACGCTCGTCCTGATGGACGCCAAGCGCGGCGACATCGGCTCCACCATGGCCGGGTACGCCGAGGCCTACCTGCACAAGGACGCCCCGCTGTTCTCCGACGCCCTGACCGTCTCGCCGTACCTGGGCTACGGCTCGCTCAGCCCGGCCGTGGCGCTGGCCCGGGAGAGCGGCGCCGGCCTGTTCGTGCTGGCGCTCACCTCGAACCCGGAGGGCCCCGAGGTCCAGCACGCCGTCCGCGCCGACGGCCGCACCGTGGGCGCGACCATGCTGGCCCACCTGGCCGCCGAGAACGCGGGGGAGGAGCCGCTGGGCTCCTTCGGCGCCGTCGTCGGCGCCACGGTGGGCGAGCTGTCGTCGTACGACCTCGCCATCAACGGCCCGCTGCTCGCGCCCGGCGTCGGCGCGCAGGGCGCGACGCCGGCCGACCTTCCGAAGGTGTTCGGGCCGGCGCTGCGCAACGTGGTGCCGAACGTCAGCCGGGGTGTGCTGCGTCACGGTCCCGACGCCGGGGCGCTGCGCGCGGCCGCCGGGCGCTTCGCGGAGGAGATCCAGGCAGCCGTGGCGGGCGCCTGAATCCTCCGATGAGCGCCCCGGCGAGCGGTGTCCCGGCGACTTGAGTGTGAATACATCCTCAAATCGAGGGCATTATGTCGGAAATGTCCGGCCTGGCGGAGGCTGACCAGGACTTTTCCGCTGTTCTCGCTGACTCCAGCGGACTTGACCGCTAGTCTCCGAGCTGTGGGGACACCCCCACACCCATCAGGTAGTGGGGGAGAACGGGTGAAGCGTGTTGCTCGTAGCTCCCCAGGTGTGGGGCGACTAGGTTCCTCACCGGTCCGTATCCGACAGTTCGACATCCGAGGTGACGTAGGCGTGGCTCTTCCGCCCCTTACCCCCGAACAGCGCGCAGCCGCGCTCGAAAAGGCCGCCGCGGCTCGCCGGGAGCGGGCCGAGGTCAAGAATCGACTCAAGCACTCCGGCGCCTCCCTGCACGAGGTCATCAAGCAGGGCCAGGAGAACGACGTCATCGGCAAGATGAAGGTCTCCGCGCTGCTTGAGTCGCTGCCGGGCGTGGGCAAGGTCCGCGCCAAGCAGATCATGGAGCGTCTGGGCATCTCCGAGAGCCGCCGCGTGCGCGGTCTCGGTTCCAACCAGATCGCTTCCCTGGAGCGTGAGTTCGGCAGCACCGGCTCCTGAGTCCGGCGCCCGCCGGACCGGGAGTCCCGGGCACTCCGGGATTGCTGGAATAATCGCTGCATGAGTGAACGTCCGCGGCTGACCGTGCTCTCCGGCCCCTCGGGGGTCGGCAAGAGCACGGTCGTCGCCCATATGCGCAAGGAACACCCCGAGGTCTGGCTCTCGGTGTCGGCCACCACCCGCAAGCCCCGCCCCGGCGAGCAGCACGGAGTCCACTACTTCTTCGTCACCGACGAGGAGATGGACAAGCTGATCGCCAACGGCGAGCTGCTGGAGTGGGCCGAGTTCGCCGGCAACCGCTACGGCACGCCCCGCGCGGCCGTGCTGGAGCGGCTGGAGAAGGGTGAGCCGGTGCTGCTGGAGATCGACCTCCAGGGCGCCCGGCAGGTCCGGGAGTCGATGTCCGACGCTCGGCTGGTGTTCCTGGCTCCGCCCTCCTGGGAGGAGCTGGTGCGCAGGCTGACCGGCCGGGGCACCGAGCCGCCCGAGGTCATCGAGCGCCGCCTCCGGGCGGCCAGGACCGAGCTGGCGGCCGAGCCGGAGTTCGATACGACCTTGGTCAACACCTCCGTCGAGGACGTGGCGCGCGAGCTGCTAGCCTTGATGGACATTGTGTGATCGTGACTGATCTTTTCCCCTCATTCGGAAGGTAGAGCGTGTCCTCTTCCATCACCGCGCCCGAGGGCATCATCAACCCGCCGATCGACGAGTTGCTTGAGGCCACCGATTCGAAGTACAGCCTCGTGATCTACGCCGCCAAGCGGGCCCGTCAGATCAACGCGTACTACTCGCAGCTGGGCGAGGGCCTCCTTGAGTACGTCGGTCCGCTCGTCGACACCCACGTCCACGAGAAGCCGCTCTCGATCGCCCTGCGCGAGATCAACGCCGGTCTGCTGACCTCCGAGGCCGTCGAGGGCCCCGCCCAGTAACACCGCGCAGCAGTACTTTCAGACTGCGGTTGACTTGTCCACAGGCCCGGCAGCGCGACTGCCGGGCCTGTGGTGTCTCATGGGTGTGCCAGGTTTTCGAGTCCGGGGAGAGACGGTGGACAAGCCGAAGGTCGTTCTGGGGGTCAGTGGCGGCATCGCCGCCTACAAGGCCTGTGAGCTGCTGCGAAGGCTCACGGAGTCGGGCCATGACGTCCGCGTGGTGCCCACCGCCTCCGCGCTCCAGTTCGTCGGCGCCGCGACCTGGTCCGCCCTGTCCGGCAATCCGGTCTCGACGGAGGTCTGGGACGACGTCCACGAGGTTCCGCACGTCCGCATCGGCCAGCACGCCGAGCTCGTGGTCGTCGCGCCCGCCACGGCCGACATGCTCGCCAAGGCCGCCCACGGCCTCGCCGACGACCTGCTCACCAACACGCTGCTGACCGCCCGCTGCCCGGTCGTCTTCGCGCCCGCCATGCACACCGAGATGTGGGAGCACCCGGCCACCCAGGAGAACGTGGCCACGCTCCGCCGCCGCGGCGCCGTCGTCATCGAGCCCGCCGTCGGCCGCCTCACCGGCGTCGACACCGGCAAGGGCCGGCTGCCCGACCCGGCGGAGATCTTCGAGGTCTGCCGCCGGGTGCTGGCCCGGGGTGCCACCGGGCCCGACCTCGGGGGGCGGCACGTCGTGGTCTCCGCGGGCGGCACCCGCGAGCCCCTGGACCCGGTCCGCTTCCTCGGCAACCGCTCCTCCGGCAAGCAGGGCTACGCCCTCGCCCGCACCGCCGCCGCGCGCGGCGCCCGGGTCACCCTGATCGCGGCCAACACCGGCCTGCCCGACCCCGCGGGCGTGGACGTCGTACCGGTCGGCACGGCCGTCCAGCTGCGTGAGGCCGTGCTGAAGGCGGCGGCGGACGCCGACGCCGTCGTCATGGCCGCCGCCGTCGCCGACTTCCGTCCGGCGGTCTACGCCAGCGGCAAGATCAAGAAGAGGGACGGCCAGGACCCCGACCCGATCGTCCTGGTACGGAATCCAGACATTCTCGCGGAGGTTTCGGCCGACCGGGCGCGGCCCGAACAGGTGGTCGTGGGCTTCGCCGCCGAAACCGACGACGTCCTCGCCAACGGCCGTGCCAAGCTCGCCCGAAAGGGCTGTGACCTGCTGGTCGTCAACGAGGTGGGGGAGCGCAAGACCTTCGGGTCCGAGGAGAACGAGGCGGTGGTCCTGGGCGCCGACGGCAGCGAGACACCGGTGCCGCACGGCCCCAAGGAGGCCCTGGCCGACATCGTCTGGGATCTGGTGGCACAGCGGCTGGAGTGACGCAGGAGGGCCCGGAAACCCGGTTGACGAAGCGCCCGGAGCCCGGTCAAATCGGGTGCGGCGGCACCTGGCCAACACCGCCCGGCATTGGGCAGAATGCCCGTGCCGCAGGTCACAGCGCTCCCGAGAGGCGAGACACGTGCCCCATCGGCCGAGTGCGACCGATAAACTGTTCACGGTCGACGCCGGGCGCAGCCCCGCGCGTCGCCGCAAATGATCAGCCAGCAGCCGCTGCAACCACAGGGAGCGTTGTGTCCCGTCGCCTGTTCACCTCGGAGTCCGTGACCGAGGGTCACCCCGACAAGATCGCTGACCAGATCAGCGACACCATTCTCGACGCGCTTCTGCGTGAGGACCCGTCCTCCCGGGTCGCCGTCGAGACGCTGATCACCACCGGCCTGGTGCACGTGGCCGGCGAGGTGACGACCAAGGCCTACGCGGACATCGCGACCCTGGTCCGCAGCAAGATCCTTGAGATCGGCTACGACTCCTCGAAGAAGGGCTTCGACGGCGCCTCCTGCGGCGTGTCGGTGTCCATCGGGGCGCAGTCCCCGGACATCGCCCAGGGTGTCGACACGGCGTACGAGTCCCGGGTCGAGGGCGACGACGACGAGCTGGACAAGCAGGGCGCCGGCGACCAGGGCCTGATGTTCGGCTACGCGTCCGACGAGACGCCGACCCTGATGCCGCTGCCGATCTTCCTGGCGCACCGGCTGTCGAAGCGCCTGTCCGAGGTCCGCAAGAACGGCACCATCCCCTACCTGCGCCCGGACGGCAAGACGCAGGTCACCATCGAGTACGACGGCGACAAGGCCGTACGCCTCGACACGGTCGTCGTCTCCTCGCAGCACGCGAGCGACATCGACCTGGAGTCGCTGCTCGCCCCCGACATCCGCGAGTTCGTCGTGGAGCCGGAGCTGAAGGCGCTCCTGGACGACGGCATCAAGCTGGACACCGAGGGCTACCGCCTGCTGGTCAACCCGACCGGCCGCTTCGAGATCGGCGGCCCGATGGGTGACGCCGGCCTCACCGGCCGCAAGATCATCATCGACACCTACGGCGGCATGGCCCGCCACGGCGGCGGCGCCTTCTCCGGCAAGGACCCGTCCAAGGTCGACCGCTCCGCCGCGTACGCGATGCGCTGGGTCGCCAAGAACGTGGTGGCCGCGGGCCTGGCCTCCCGCTGCGAGGTCCAGGTCGCCTACGCGATCGGCAAGGCCGAGCCGGTCGGTCTGTTCGTGGAGACCTTCGGCACCGCCCAGGTCGACGCCGAGAAGATCGAGAAGGCGATCGACGAGGTCTTCGACCTGCGTCCGGCCGCGATCATCCGCGACCTCGACCTGCTCCGCCCGATCTACGCCCAGACGGCGGCCTACGGCCACTTCGGCCGCGAGCTGCCCGACTTCACCTGGGAGCGCACGGACCGCGTGGACGCCCTGCGCAAGGCCGTGGGCCTGTAGGCCCTCCGCTCTTCTCACCGAGGCCCGGTCTCCCCGTCGGGGGGCCGGGCCTCGGCGTGCGCGCCCACCGCGGGTATCCGCCGGCCGGCCCCGTTGTCAGTGCCGTTTGGTAAGAATGCAAGCGTGAGCAGCGAGAACGGGGCGCCCCGGGCAGACGGGGACGGCGGGGCCGCAGGGGCGCCGCCGGAGCAGCTCGCGCTCATCCGGGAGAGCGTGCGCCAGGCCAGGACGCCCCGCGCCAAGCCGCGGACCTGGCGGGGGGCCGCGCTCGCCAAGGAGCTGCCGGTCGCACGGGTCCTGGTCGACAAGGGCGTGCTGCACCTCGACCGGTACTTCGACTACGCGGTGCCCGAGGAGCTGGACGAGCAGGCGCAGCCCGGCGTGCGGGTGCGGGTGCGGTTCGGGGCCGGGCGCGGCCGGGTGCGCGACGGACGCCGCGAGGGCGGCGGGCTCATCGACGGCTTCCTCGTCGAGCGACGGGCCGAGTCCGACTACGCGGGGCCGCTGGCCGCCCTTGCCCAGGTCGTCTCGCCGGAACCGGTGCTCAGCGAGGAACTGCTCGGCCTGGCACGGGCCGTCGCCGACCGGTACGCCGGCAGCCTCGCCGATGTGCTGCAGCTGGCCGTGCCACCGCGCAGCGCGCGAGCCGAACAGCGGTCCTCGCCCGCGCCACTGCCCCCGCCCAGGGCCCCCGAGACGGCCTCCTGGCGGCGGTACGAGCACGGAGCGGCGTTCCTGGAGGCGCTGGCCTCCGGAGGGTCGCCCAGGGCTGTCTGGAACGCCCTGCCGGGTCCGCAGTGGAGCGACGAACTGGCCCGCGCCGTCGCCGCCACGCTCGCTTCCGGACGCGGCGCCCTCGTCGTCGTACCGGACGGCCGGGCCGCCGCGCGGGTCGACGCCGCGCTCACCGCGCTGCTCGGCGCGGGCCGGCACGCGCTGCTCACCGCCGACGCCGGGCCCGAGAAGCGGTACGGACAGTGGCTCGCCGTGCGACGGGGGTCCGTACGGGCCGTGGTCGGGACGCGGGCGGCGATGTTCGCGCCCGTACCGGACCTGGGGCTCGTCGCCATCTGGGACGACGGCGACGACAGCCACAGCGAGCAGCACGCCCCGCAGCCGCACGCACGCGACGTGCTGCTGCTGCGCGCCGCGCTGGACAAGTGCGCCTTCCTGCTCGGCGGATTCGCCTGCACCGTCGAGGCCGCCCAGCTCGTGGAGAGCGGCTGGGCCCGGCCGCTGGCCGCCGGGCGCGAGCAGGTGCGCCGGGCCGCGCCCCTGGTCCGCACGGTCGGGGACGAGGACCTCGCGCGGGACGAGGCCGCGCGTGCCGCCCGGCTGCCGAGCCTCGCCTGGCAGGCGGCCCGCGAGGGGCTGCGGCACGGTCCGGTGCTGGTGCAGGTGCCCCGACGCGGTTACGCACCGCGTATGGCGTGCGCGCAGTGCCGGGCGCCCGCGAGGTGCCGGCACTGCGCGGGACCGCTGCAGGGGCAGGACGCGGGGGTGCTGCGGTGCGCCTGGTGCGGGCGCGAGGAGAGCGAATGGCACTGCCCCGAGTGCGGCGGCTTCCGGCTGCGGGCCCAGGTCGTGGGGGCGCGGCGGACGGCCGAGGAGCTGGGCCGCGCCTTTCCCGCCGTCCCGGTGCGCACCTCGGGACGGGAACACGTGCTGGACACGGTGCCGGGCACGCCCGCGCTGGTCGTGAGCACCCCGGGCGCCGAACCGGTCGCCGAGGGCGGGTACGCGGCGGCCCTCCTCCTGGACGGCTGGGCCATGCTCGTACGCCCCGACCTGCGGGCCGGCGAGGACGCGCTGCGCCGCTGGATCGCGGCGGGATCGCTGGTGCGGCCGCAGAGCGAGGGGGGCACGGTGGTCGTCGTGGCCGAGCCGACCCTGCGGCCCGTGCAGGCGCTGGTGCGCTGGGACCCGGTCGGGCACGCGGTGCGGGAGCTGGCCGAGCGGGCCGAGCTGGGTTTCCCGCCGGTGTCGCGGATGGCGGCGGTGTCGGGGCCGCCCGCAGCCGTCGCCGAGTTCCTGTCCTCGGTCGAACTGCCGCCGGACGCGGAGGTGCTGGGGCCGGTGCCGATGTCGCCCACGCCGCCCGGCCGGCCCCGCAGGCCCGGAGCACCGCCGCCGGGCGAGCACTGGGACCGGGCGCTGGTGCGGGTACCGCCGGGCAGCGGGGCCGCGCTGGCTTCCGCGCTCAAGGCGGCCCAGGCCGCTCGCATGGCACGGGGGAGCGGGGAGCCGGTGCGAGTGCGGATCGATCCGGCGGACATCGGGTGAGGGGACGCGACCGCCCCATGCCCCCCCCTTGCGTGTGCCCTCCCGGACGCTCCCGAGAGGGCAGGGGCAGGACCGTCAGCCGTTGCGCGGGCTGGGGAAAGCAGTCGGGCGGGCGTCGTCGCGCAGGGCCGGGCTGCCCGCGGTCGGCTGCGTGGGCATCGAGCGGGCGGCCGGGACCGTGGGCAGCCCGGCGCTCACGCCGACCGTGCGGGTACCGGACGGCTCCGGGGCCCGCTCCGCCTCGGCGGCCGCCTGGGCCGCGGCGCGGCGGGCGCCGTAACGGCGGTGCACCGCCTGCTTGGTGACCCCGAGCGCGGAGCCCACCGCGTCCCACGAGAAGCCGAGGGAGCGGTCGAAGTCCACGGCGGCCGTGACCAGGGTTTCGACACTGTCCCGGAGCTCCTGGGCGAGGCGCACCGTCGGAGCGGGAGCGCGTCCGTAGACGACGAAGCCCGTGGACGGGCCGGAGCGGCGCGGGCGGTAGACGTTGCCCAGCTGGGCGGTGAGCGTGCGCAGCGCGTCCACCTGCCGGCGGACCCGCTCGATGTCCCGCACCAGCAGGTGCAGGCTGGCCCGGGCCTGGGCGTCGTGGGTGGCGTGGTCGGCCATGAACAAGCCTCTCGAACCGGCGTTGAAAGGAATCGGGCCGCGAAAAGGCCCTATGTGGTCAACTCTTTCTTGACCAACGCGTGTGCGCTCCACGGGTCACGGGGTGGGGGCGTACGGGCATATGCGCACGCCCTGCGTCCGCGGTCACGAGCCGGGCCTCCACGGTCCTGACCCGCCCTTCCGTCCGAGGTCATAGACTGGTGCGCTGCCCGCCAACCCCAGCCCGAGAGGCCCGATCCCGCCCATGAAGCTCGTCTTCGCCGGTACCCCCGAGGTCGCCGTTCCCGCTCTGGACGCCCTGATCGCCTCCGGGCGGCACGAGGTGGCCGCCGTCGTCACGCGGCCCGACGCGCCGGCCGGGCGCGGGCGCAGGCTGGTCGCGTCACCCGTGGCCGAGCGCGCGGAGGAGGCCGGGATCGAGGTGCTGAAGCCCCTCAAGCCGCGCGACCCGGAGTTCCTGGAGCGGCTGAGGGAGATCGCCCCGGACTGCTGCCCGGTCGTCGCCTACGGCGCCCTGCTGCCCAGGGCCGCCCTCGACATCCCGGCGCACGGCTGGGTCAACCTGCACTTCTCGCTGCTGCCCGCCTGGCGCGGGGCGGCACCGGTGCAGCACTCCATCATGGCGGGCGACGAGATCACCGGCGCCTCCACCTTCCTCATCGAGGAGGGCCTCGACTCGGGGCCGGTGTACGGCACGGTCACCGAGGCGATCCGGTCCACGGACACCAGCGGCGACCTGCTGACCCGGCTCGCCTTCGCCGGCGCAGGGCTGCTCGCCGCGACCATGGACGGCATCGAGGACGGCACCCTGAAGGCCGTGCCGCAGCCGGCCGAGGGCGTCACCGTCGCGCCGAAGATCACCGTCGAGGACGCCCAGGTCGACTGGTCCGCGCCGGCGCTGCGCGTCGACCGGGTCGTGCGCGGCTGCACCCCGGCGCCCGGCGCCTGGACCACCTTCCGCGGCGAGCGGCTCAAGCTCATCCAGGTCACGCCCGTGCCCGAGCGCACGGATCTCGCACCGGGGCGGATGGCGGTCGGCAAGAACAGCGTGCACGTGGGCACCGGTTCGTACGCCGTCGAGCTGCTCTGGGTGCAGGCACAGGGCAAGAAGCCGATGCGCGCCGCCGACTGGGCCCGCGGCGTGCGCATCGCCGAGAGCGAGACGCTCGGCGGCTGAGCCCCGGGCGGCGGGGCCGACGGCGTGCCGACGTACGCTGGACACCGCATCCTCCTCTTCACATCCGGAGCACCTTTTACGTGAGTGAGCAGTCCCGGCGGCCCCGCAACCCCGCCAAGCCCTACCGCCGTCCCCAGAAGGACCCCGTCCGCATCCTGGCCTTCGAGGCGCTGCGCGCGGTCGACGAGCGGGACGCGTACGCCAACCTGGTGCTGCCCCCGCTGCTCAGGAAGGCCCGCGAGAAGGGCGATTTCGACGCGCGGGACGCCGCACTCGCCACCGAGCTGGTGTACGGCACACTGCGCCGGCAGGGGACGTACGACGCGGTGATCGCCGCCTGTGTCGACCGGCCGTTGCGCGAGGTCGACCCGCCGGTGCTCGACGTGCTCAGCGTCGGTGTGCACCAGCTGCTCGGGACGCGGATCCCCACGCACGCCGCCGTGTCCGCCTCCGTCGAACTGGCGCGGGTGGTGCTCGGCGACGGGCGGGCCAAGTTCGTCAACGCCGTGCTGAGGAAGGTGGCCCAGAACGACCTCGACGGCTGGCTGGAGAAGGTCGCCCCGCCCTACGACGAGGACCCGGAGGATCACCTCGCCGTCGTGCACTCGCACCCCCGCTGGGTCGTCTCCGCGCTCTGGGACTCGCTCGGCGGCGGCCGCGCGGGCATCGAGGACCTGCTGGAGGCCGACAACGAGCGGCCCGAGGTGACCCTGGTCGCGCGGCCGGGGCGGGCCACCACCGACGAGCTGCTGCGCGAGGAGGCCGCCGTACCGGGACGCTGGTCGCCGTACGCCGTGCGGCTCGCCGAGGGCGGGGAACCGGGCGCGGTGCAGGCCGTGCGCGAGGGACGGGCCGGAGTACAGGACGAGGGGAGCCAGCTGGTCGCCCTCGCGCTCGCGGCCGCACCCCTGGAGGGCTCCGACAGCAAGTGGCTGGACGGGTGCGCCGGGCCCGGCGGCAAGGCCGCGCTGCTGGCCGCGCTAGCCGCCGAGCGGGGCGCCACGCTGCTCGCCTCCGAGAAGCAGCCGCACCGGGCAGGCCTCGTCGCGAAGGCACTGGCCGGCAACCCGGGCCCGTACCAGGTCATCGCCGCCGACGGCACCCGCCCGCCGTGGCGTCCCGGCACCTTCGACCGCGTCCTCATGGACGTGCCGTGCACCGGACTCGGCGCCCTCCGCCGCCGCCCCGAGGCCCGCTGGCGCCGCCGCCCCGAGGACCTGGACAACTTCGCCCCCCTCCAGCGCGCCCTGCTGCGCACCGCGCTCGACTCGGTACGCGTCGGCGGGATCGTCGGCTACGCCACCTGCTCACCGCACCTCGCCGAGACCCGCGCGGTCGTCGCCGACGTCCTCAAGAAGCGCCCGGAGGCGGAACTGATCGACGCCCGCCCGCTGCTGCCGGGCGTGCCCGCACTGGGCGAGGGCCCCGACATCCAACTGTGGCCCCACCTGCACGGCACGGACGCGATGTACCTCGCACTGATCCGCAGAACCGCCTGACGCCGGGCAGGGCAGTGCCGCTCGGGGCCGCGGGGAACTGCGCGACCAGCCCCCACCGGCCCGCAGACGAACCACGACCGCAATGGACCGCCGTTACGGCCGAGCGCAGCGACATGGCAGGCTAGGGGCATGGCCGCGCAGATCAACCCCAGCATCCTGTCCGCCGACTTCGCCCGCCTCGCGGAGGAGGCCAAGGCGGTCCAGGGCGCCGACTGGCTCCACGTCGACGTCATGGACAACCACTTCGTCCCCAACCTCACGCTCGGCGTGCCGGTCGTGGAGTCCCTGGCGCGTGCGACGGACACCCCGCTGGACTGCCACCTGATGATCGAGGACCCCGACCGCTGGGCGCCCCAGTACGTCGAGGCGGGTGCCTCCTCCGTGACCTTCCACGTGGAGGCGGCCGCCGCGCCCGTGCGGCTCGCCCGGGAGATCCGCGCCAAGGGTGCCCGCGCCTCCATGGCGCTCAAGCCCGCGACGCCGATCGAGCCGTTCGAGGACCTGCTGCCGGAACTCGACATGCTGCTGATCATGACGGTCGAGCCCGGCTTCGGCGGCCAGGCCTTCCTCGACATCATGCTGCCGAAGATCCGCCGCACCCGTGAGCTGATCAGCAAGCACGGCCTGCAGCTGTGGCTCCAGGTGGACGGCGGTGTCTCGGCCTCGACAATTGAGCAGTGCGCGGACGCGGGAGCGGACGTGTTCGTGGCGGGTTCGGCCGTGTACGGGGCCGAGGACCCGGCGGAAGCGGTCCGTGCCCTGCGGGCGCAGGCGGAGGCGGCGACCGCCAAGGCGTCCTGGGCATGCGACCACTGAGCCACAGATACGTGAACGGTTAAGTGAACGCCGCCCTTCAGGGCGGATCAGCCGCGCCGAATCTGCAAGGATGAACGGCGAATCCAGAGTGTGAACAGCAGTGAGGAGATCGCCGTGTCGGGTATGTCGGCGGGCCGGTCAGCCATGCGGATGGGACCCGCTGAGCTGGTGCAGGCGGCGGCCATGGCCCGCCGCTTCTACCTTGAGGGCAAGTCCAAGATCCAGATCGCGGAGGAGTTCGGCGTCAGCCGCTTCAAGGTGGCCCGGGTCCTGGAGACCGCTCTCGAACGGGATCTCGTGCGCATCGAGATCCGTGTCCCGGCCGAGCTGGACGCCGAGCGCTCCGACGCGCTCCGCGCCCGCTACGGCCTGCGGCACGCCGTCGTGGTCGAGTCCCCGGCGGAGGCCGAGGAGACCCCCGACCCCGAGAACCTCGGCGAGGTCGCCGCGGACCTGCTGGGTGAGCTCGTCAACGAGGGGGACGTGCTCGGGCTGGCCTGGGGCCGGTCCACCATCCACATGGCGGCGGCGCTCGACCGGCTGCCGCCCTGCACGGTGGTGCAGCTGACGGGTGTGTACGACGCCGGGACCTCGGAGCGCGGCTCGGTCGAGGCCGTGCGCCGCGCGGCCCAGGTGTCCGGCGGCGACGCCCATCCCATCTACGCGCCGATGCTGCTGCCGGACGCGGCCACCGCGGCGGCGCTGCGCCACCAGACCGGGATCGCCCGGGCCTACGAGTACTTCGACAAGGTCACGGTCGCCTGTGTCTCCATCGGCTCCTGGGAGCCGGGCATCTCGACGGTGCACGACATGCTCAGCGACGAGGAGCGGGCCCACTACGCCTCGCTCGGGGTCGCCGCCGAGATGGCCGCGCACCTCTTCGACGCCGACGGGCGCCGGATCGGGCGGGACCTGGGCGAGCGGTGCATCACGGTCAAGGCCGACCAGCTGCGCCGTGTCCCGGAGGTCGTGGCGATCGCCGGCGGGCAGCGCAAGGCGGCCGCGATCGACGCGGTACTGCGGTCCGGGCTGGTCACCAGCCTGGTCACGGACACGTCCGCCGCGGACTATCTGATGACGGCAGGACCGACCCCGAAGCCCGCACTCAGCCGCGCGGACCCGGACGGCCACTGAGGCCCTCCGGGCTCGTCGTGGTCCGGCCCCGGCGGGCGGCCCGGCCGATGCCGGCTCCGCGGCGGATCGCGACCGACTGCGCGGCGAGTCCGGGCCGGCTCTGCGGCGACTCGCGTCGGGCGCGGCGGTCGTGGCGGGGCGCCTGTGGGGCGGTTCGGGGTGCCTGGCGCTTGTCGCTGGCTGTGGGTCGTTCGGGGTAGCTCGTGATGATCGTGGCTGACCTCATGGGGGGTTGAGGTCGGCTTTGCGGCGGGGCGGCGACCCCTGCGGTTTGCCGGGGACGGCCGGGCGCGCGGGGCTGCGGATCGGCTCCTCGGCGAGGCGAGTCCGGCGGCGTGGCGGCCGTGGGGGTCGGAGCGGTTGCGGTGGCGGCGGCTCCGACTCCGCGGTGGGCACGGCGGCCGGGGCGGGCCGCGTCCGCACCAGCGGGTCGTGGCGGCGTCGGGGCGGGGCGGCCGTGGCAGCATCGTCGGCATGTTGCCGCGGTTCGTCCCCCACACCCACAGACGGTCCCTGACACCTCCCCGAACGCCCGGAAGCGCCTTGAGACCGTCCCGCCCGCCGGGAAGGTACCCGGTGTCACCCCGCGCGCTCGTGGGGCTGCTGGGCCTTCTCCTGGCTGTACTGCTCGCGGGGTGCTCCTCCGGTTCCGGATCGGGGCCGGGCGCCGGCGCGGGTACGGGGACGAGTCCATCCGGGACGAGCGTGTCCGTCCCGGCGTGGGCGCACGGCATGGGCACGGTCAGGGAGTCCCGGCTGCCCGCCGAGGCCCGGCGGACCCTCGCCCTCATCGACAAGGGCGGCCCCTTCCCCTACGCCAGGGACGGCGTCGTCTTCGGGAACTTCGAGGGACGGCTGCCGCAGCACCAGCGCGGCTACTACCACGAGTACACGGTCAGGACACCCGGCTCGCGCGACCGCGGGGCCCGGCGCATTGTCACCGGCCAGGGCGGGGAGATCTACTACACCGATGATCACTACCAATCGTTCCGGGCGGTGCTGAGATGAGCGACGACCTCGCGGGTCGCCTGACGGTCACGCTGGACCTCCACGGCGTCACGGACAAGGCCGGACTGATGGACGCCGTGGCGCGGACTCTGGCCCTGCCGGACTGGTTCGGCCGCAACTGGGACGCGCTCCTCGACAGTCTCACCGATCTGTCGGTCTGGCCCGAGGAGGCGGCGGGCCGCGGGCTCCTCCTCGTCGTCACCGGCTGGCGGGCGTACGCGGACGCCCGCCCGGAGGAGTGGCGGGTGGCGCGGGAGGTGTTCACCGAGGCCGCCGACCGCACCGCGCCGTTCACGGTCGCCGTCGCACTGGAATGACGCCTCGACACGTGATGGCGTGTCAACTCCATTCGCTGGATAGGCTCCTGCCGATGCGGAGCGATTCGGGAGGGGTGTCCAGCGACACATGGCGTACCAGATTCCGCCGGAGCCGGCGCACTTCGTGGACCGTGAGCGGGAGCAGGCAACGGCCCGGCGACTGGTCGCGGAGCGGCAGACGGCGGGCGGCGCGGCGCGGCCGCTGTGCCTGCTGCTGAGCGGTTACGCCGGCACCGGAAAGACGGAGCTGGCCTTCCGGCTGGCCCGGGCCCTGCACGAGCGCTACCCGGAGGGCGTGCTGTATGTCGACCTCGACGACGTCCGCCGGGGCGGCGCCGTCGAGGTCGCCGACGTCCTCGGCGACCTGCTGCGCGGCCTCGGCGCGGAGTGGATCGCGCCCGTGTTCCGGGAGCGGGCCCGCCAGTACTGGTCCCTCACGCACGGCGGACGGCTCGTCGTCATCGTCGACAACGCCCGCTACGGCACCGAGGTGGAGCCGCTGCTGCCCGCCTCCGGCGACAGCCTCGTCATCGTCACCAGCCACGGGCCCCTGTACGACCTCCAGGCCGGGGCGGCCACCGAGCTCCCCCTCGGGCCGCTCGAACCCGCCGACGCCCTTGACCTGCTGGAGCGGGTCACCCGGGACGCCCGGCTGTCCGCCGAGCCGGAGCAGACGCGCACCCTGCTGGCGCTGTGCGCGGGGCTGCCCGCCGCGCTGCACGTGGCCGGGCAGTGGCTGCGCCGGCACCCGGGGCGCTCGCTGGCCCGGCTGCTCGGCCGGCTGACGTCCGAGCTGCACGACAAGGGCATCCCCGAGGTGGAACAGGTGTGGGACGCGGCCTACGACAGCATCGGCCCCGACGCGGCCCGCCTCTACCGGCTGCTGGGCTCCTTCCCCGGCCCCTCCTTCACCCTCGCCGCCGCCGACGCCCTGCTGGGCCGGGGTGCCGAGGCCGCCGAGGACGCGCTCGACGAGCTGCGCGCGGCCGGGCTCCTGGACGGCCGCAGCACCGATGGCCGACAGCGGCTCCCGGAGCTGCTGCGCGCCCACGCCCGCCGCCGGGCGGAGGGGCACGGCGACCCCGTGGAGCGGGAGCAGGCGCTGCGACGGCTCGTCCGCTGGTATCTGCGCCAGGCCCAGCGCGCCGACCTCGCCGCGGCCGGGCCCCGGCTGCGGACGGCCGCCCCGGTGGAGCCGGTGCCCGGCACCACGGATGTGCTGTTCGACCGGCCCGGCGACACGGCGGACGGCACGGCGGCCCGGGCGTACCGGTGGCTGGAGGCCGAAAGGCACGCCCTGTTCGGCTGTGTCCGCCTGGCCCACGCGGCCGGCGCGGCCGGAGACTGGGGACCGGAGGAGGCCTCGGCGCTCTGCGAGCCCCTCTGGACGCACTTCCTGAACCATCCGCACCACGGCGACCACATCGACGCCTTCCGCACGGGCGTGGCCGCCGCCCAGCGCGCCGGTGATCCGCGGACGCTGGTCCGCATGCGCTGCCAGCTGGCCCGGCCGCTGTGGGAACAGGAGGAGTTCGAGGAGGCGGAGCGGCAGCTCGGCCAGGCGTGGTCCACCGTCCGGGCCGCCTTCGGAACGACCCCGGAGGAACGCAAACTCGCCGCGTCCACCTGGGAGTTCACCGGCATGCTGCGGTCGGCGCGCGGCGACTGGGCGGGCGCGGCCGAGGAGTTCGCGGCGGCGCGGGCCGTGCACGAGGAGATCGGGAACACCTACGGGGTCGTGCTGCAGACGTACCGTCTCGGCGAGGCCCTGGCCCGCCTCGGCGAACTGGAGCGGGCCGAGGCGCTGCTGGCGCAGGCGCGCACGTGGTTCGCCGAGGACGGGCGGACCCGGCTGACCGCGCGGGCCGAGTTCGCCCTGGGCGGGGTGCGGGCCGGGCTCGGCCGGACCGACGAAGCGCGCGAGCTGTACCTGTCGGCACTGTCCGGGACGCGTGCGGTGAGCGGCGCGCGCGACGAGGCACGGGTCCTGGACGCCCTCGCCGGGCTCGCCGCCGACGCGGGACGGCAGGCCGAGGCCGAGGAACACCGGGCGGCGGCGCGGGACATCCGGGCGCGGCTGGGGCTGGCCTGAGGGCTAGACCGGCGTCGCCGCCTCCTCGGCGCTGGCCGGGGCGAGGCGTACGCCGACCGTGTGGGGGCCGATCGCGCAGGTGAACGAGGCGTCCTCGGTGCCCGGGCCGGCGACGAGTGCGGCGTGCACCGCTGAGAGGACGGGGACCGGATCCACCGGCGGGACGCGCCGGTCCGCCCGCCGCGGCTCGATGCGGGCCGACAGCAGGGGGCCGGTGGCGTGCCGTACCAGGCAGTGGGTGTCGCGGACGACGACCGCGGCGGTACGGCGGCCTCCCGGATGGTCCGCCAGGATCCGGCTGGTCCACAGGTCCGCCGGCTCCGTCACCGCGCCGGGGTGTGCTGCCGCCCTGCGGTGCAGCAGTGCGGCGCTCTGGGTGTACCGGTGGTGCGCGGAGCCGGCCTCGGCGGCGAGGTGATGGGCCGGGGCGGGGGGCGCGAGGTGCGCGGGGTGCCGGAACACCCGGATCGTTCCCCTTGCCGGTCCCTGCTCGCCGTACCCGCCGTATCCGTCGTCCCCGTCGTATCCGTCGTACTCGACGCGGACGGCGAAGGCGGCGGGGCTGATCGGTGCCGGTGCCGGGTCGGGCAGCAGCCGGGGGAGCACCGGATGGGCGGGCGGGGCGAGGCCGAGCAGCTCGTACACCGCCTCCCGGAGACGGTCCAGCGCGTGGCCGCGTTCGGCGAACACCGACTCCGTCAGCGCGCTGGTGCTGCCCGGCCGGTGCTCGCGGAGTGCCGCCACGATGCGGCGGGGGTCGGCGTCCAGGCGCGGGATCCGGTCGAGGAGGTCGGCCATGGGGCTGCCGGGGAGCAGCTCGGTGCCGCCGTCGTAGGCGCCGAGCAGTGGGCGGTCGAGGGCCGCGGGGTACAGGGCGGCCGAGCCGTGGTCGGTGACCAGCACGTCCGCGGCGACGGCGGCCGAGGCCCACTCCTCGTGGACGCCGGGCAGGAGCAGGCCCGCCTGCAGCGCCGGGGCCAGGTACTCCTCCAGGTCGAGTGCGCCGCGGCGGACGCGTTCGTTGGGGTGCAGCACCAGGGCGAGCTGGTACTCGTCGTGGGGGAGGGTGGCGGCCAGGTCGGCGGGGAGGGTGGGGCGGCGGCCGATGAGGGATTCCGGGCCCCAGGTGGAGAGCATGACGACGAGGGTGCGGGTGCCGGTGCGCAGGGCGGCGCGGTAGCGGTCGCGGAGGTCCCGTGACTCCAGGAACCGTTCGAGGAGCGGGTCGCCGACGACCGTCGAGCGGGCCGCCGCCTCGGGGCTGACCTCGGCGAGCCGGGATATCTGGCTGGGGTGGGAGAAGAGGTACCGGGCGGCGAGCGGGGAGCCGTCGGGCAGGAGGAGATGGGCGGGGTCGAGTCCGGAGGCGGAGTCCGCGGTGCCCTCGTCCGGGAGGGACTTGTTGAATCCGGCGCCGTGCGGGAGCAGTGCGCGCGGGCCGTGCAGGGCGTGCAGGTCGCCCTTGGGGCTGGCGGCGAGGACGAGATCGAAGCGACGGGCCGCCGCCTCCGGCCAGGGCAGGGTGCGGCCGCCCGCCCGTTCGACGGCGGTCAGCGCGTCGAGGGAGAAGTCCGATCCCGGGACGAGGGTGAAGTACCGCTGGACCCGGCCGTCACCCGCGAAGACGGGCAGGGTGTCGAGCAGCCGGTGCAACGCGTTCTGCGACCGCGCGGCGAACAGCACCGAGACCCGCGCACCGCCGTGGCCCGTCGCCCGTCGCCCGTCGCCCGTCGCCCGTCGCCCGTCGCCCGTCGTACTCAAGCGTGTTCTCCAGTCTACTTGGCGTGCTCCTGCCATGTCTGGCTTTTCGCAGGTCGGCGCGGGCCCGTGGACGCCTTCCGGGCTCGGCGTGGCGATCGTACCCGTGGCCGAATCCGCCCCGCCGGTGTGCCGTGCCCCGGCAGAATGCGCCGCATGAACGAGTGGCTCATCGCCCTGTCCGCCGCGGTCATCGGTGCCGCGTCCGCGCTCGGCGGCAGTGTCATCTCCGCTCGCTCCACGCGGGCGGCGGGGGAGCGGCAGGCGGGGGCGGCGCTGGAGGCGCTGCGGCTGAGCGCCGAGGAGCAGCGGGCGGCGCGCGTGCACGACCAGCGCCGGCAGGCGTACGTCCGGTTCCTCGACGCACTGGGCGCCGTCGCCGAGACCCGGCGTACCGGCACGGGGCAGCCCGGCGACCGTACCGACCTGCAGCGGGCGCTCGACGTCGTGCAGCTGGAGGGCCCGGCCGAGGTGGCGGCCGCCGCCCGCGCGCTCATGGACCTGGTCCGGCGCGACGCCCGCCCCGACGCGCTCGACGCCGCCCGGGAGGCCTACCTGGAGGCTGCGCGCCGCGGCCTCCGGTGAGGCGTTCGGTGGATCCTCCGAAGATCCACTGGGCACCCTGGAGGTTCCGTCGGGGCGTGACCGCGGCGCCGGCATGGGAGAATGAAGTACGTGCTCTTTCCCCCTGGCGCACCCGTCCGGGGGTCACCTCTGATCGACTGGGATGTGCAGCACGTGCGTTTCCTCAATGACATCCAGCCCGCGTACGACCTGACGTACGACGACGTGTTCATGGTGCCGAGCCGCTCCGCGGTGGGCTCGCGTCAGGGCGTGGACCTCGGCTCGCCGGACGGGACGGGCACCACCATCCCGCTCGTCGTCGCCAACATGACCGCCATCGCCGGCCGCCGCATGGCCGAGACGGTGGCCCGCCGCGGCGGCCTGGTGGTCATTCCGCAGGACATCCCGATCGAGGTTGTCACCGACGTCGTCTCCTGGGTGAAGAACCGCCACCTGGTGCTCGACACGCCGATCGTGCTGGCCCCGCACCAGACCGTCGCCGACGCCCTGGCGCTGCTGCCCAAGCGCGCACACAACGCCGGTGTGGTCGTGGACGAGGACCAGCGGCCCGTCGGTGTGGTCACCGACCGGGACCTGACCGGCGTCGACCGCTTCACCCAGCTCGAAGTGGTCATGTCCAAGGACCTGCTGCTGCTCGACGCGGACATCGACCCGCGCGAGGCCTTCAACACCCTCGACCACCACAACCGCCGCTACGCCCCGGCCGTCGACAAGGACGGCAAGCTGGCCGGCATCCTGACCCGCAAGGGCGCCCTGCGGGCCACGCTGTACACCCCCGCCGTCGACAAGGACGGCAAGCTGCGCATCGCCGCCGCCGTCGGCATCAACGGCGATGTGGCGGGCAAGGCCAAGCAGCTGCTCGACGCGGGCGTGGACACCCTCGTCATCGACACCGCGCACGGCCACCAGGAGTCGATGATCAGCGCCATCAAGCTGGTGCGCGCCCTCGACCCGCAGGTGCCGATCGTCGCGGGCAACATCGTCTCCGCCGAGGGCGTCAAGGACCTGATCGACGCCGGCGCGGACATCATCAAGGTGGGTGTGGGCCCCGGCGCGATGTGCACCACCCGCATGATGACCGGCGTGGGCCGGCCGCAGTTCTCCGCGGTCCTGGAGTGTGCGGCCGAGGCGAAGAAGTACGGCAAGCACGTGTGGGCCGACGGCGGTGTCCGCCACCCGCGCGACGTGGCCATGGCGCTCGCGGCCGGCGCGTCCAACGTGATGGTCGGCTCGTGGTTCGCGGGCACGTACGAGTCGCCGGGCGACCTCCAGCACGACGCGAACGGCCGTGCGTACAAGGAGTCGTTCGGCATGGCCTCCGCGCGTGCCGTGGCCAACCGCACGTCCGACGAGTCGGCGTACGACCGCGCCCGCAAGGCGCTGTTCGAGGAGGGCATCTCCACCTCCCGCATGTTCCTCGACCCGGCCCGCCCGGGCGTCGAGGACCTGATCGACTCGATCATCGCGGGCGTCCGCTCCTCCTGCACCTACGCCGGTGCCGCCTCCCTGGAGGAGTTCGCCGAGAAGGCCATAGTCGGCATCCAGAGCGCGGCCGGCTACGCCGAGGGCAAGCCGCTGCACGCCAGCTGGAGCTGACCCCTTCCGCGTCCCGCACGGCCCCCGTTCCTCCCCGGCAGGGAAGGGCGGGGGCCGTTCGCGTACGCGGGAGACGGGCGGGTGGGCAAAGGCCGCTGTGAGGTTGCCGTGCAACGGTCGACAGCCTGCGCGCAACGATTTGTCATTCCGGTCCGATGAACGCAATGATCATCCGGGGACGCGCAAGGTTGCTGCATTACGCCCGTGAAGGCCCGCCTCATAGGGTGCTCGTCTGTACGTGGTGTGGCGGGGACCCCGCTCGGTGGGTTTTCCGCCCTCGCAGGGCTGCCACCGGTCCCCGCCCGCAATGACCGCAGGATTAAGGAGCCAGCGCGTGCTCGACCAAGGCGCACCCCCGCACGACCGCACAGCGACCGCCCCCGCCCCCCGAGGCGTCGCCGCGCGCCTCATGCGGCGCAAGCCCGTGGAACGCCTGGTCGCGGAGGGCGGCCACGGCGAGGGAGGCTCGCTTCGGCGCTCCCTCGGGCTGTGGCAGCTGACCATGATCAGCATCGGCGCCACGCTCGGTACGGGCATCTTCGTCGTCCTTGGCAACGCCGTGCCCAAGGCGGGCCCGGCGGTCACCCTCTCCTTCGTGATCGCCGGTCTCACCGCGCTGTTCTCGGCCCTGTCCTACGCCGAGCTGGCCGGCACCATCCCGGTCTCCGGCTCCTCGTACTCGTACGCATACGCAACCATGGGCGAACTGATCGCCTGGGTCTGCGGCTGGTGCCTGCTGCTGGAGTACGGCGTCTCGGTCGCCGCGGTGGCCGTCGGCTGGGGCGAGTACCTGAACGAGCTGCTGGACGGCACCCTGGGCGTGACCATCCCGACGGCCCTGTCGGCGCCGCCCGGCGACGGCGGCATCTTCAACCTGCCGGCCCTGATCGTCGTGCTCCTCGCGATGGTGTTCCTGCTCGGCGGCGCCAAGGAGTCCGCGCGGGCCAACACCATCATGGTGTGTGTGAAGATCGCCGCGCTGGTCCTGTTCTGCGCGATCGGCTTCATGGGCTTCAAGTCCGGCAACTACTCCCACTTCATGCCGCTCGGCATGGCGGGCGTCAGCGGCGCCGCCGGCACGCTGTTCTTCTCGTACATCGGCTTCGACGCCGCCTCCACCGCCGGTGAGGAGGCCAAGAACGCCCAGCGTGACCTGCCCCGCGCGATCATGCTGTCGCTGGTCATCGTGACCGCCCTGTACGTGCTGGTCGCGGCCGTCGCCGTCGGTGCCAAGCCGTGGCGGCAGTTCAACGACTCCGAGGCCGCGCTCGCCCAGATCATGAAGGACGTCACCGGTCAGAGCTTCTGGGCCACCCTGCTGGCCGCCTGCGCCGTCATCGCCATCGCGAGCGTCGTCCTGACCGTGCTCTACGGCCAGACCCGCATCCTGTTCGCCATGTCCCGCGACGGCCTGGTGCCCAAGGTCTTCGCCAAGGTCCACCCGAAGACCGGTGCCCCGCGCGCCAACACCGTCATCGTGTCGGTGTTCTGCGGTGTCCTCGCCGCCGCGATCCCGCTGGGTCAGCTCGCGGACGCCACCAGCATCGGCACGCTGTTCGCCTTCGCCCTGGTCAACGTGGCCGTCGTCGTGCTGCGCCGGACCCGCCCGGCCATGCGGCGCACCTTCCGCGTCCCGCTGTCGCCGCTGCTGCCCGCGCTGGGCTTCGGCTTCTGCATCTGGATGATGGGCAGCCTGTCGGCCGTCACGTGGATCGTGTTCGGTGTCTGGATGGCAGTCGGGCTCGTGTTCTACTTCGTGTACGGCTATCGCCGTTCCCGTCTCGCGACCGGTGAGGATCTCGCGGTGACGGCAGAGAAGTGACCGAACCGAAGAAGTGAACCACCCCCTGTGCTGAACGATCTCGACGAACGCATCGTGCACGCCCTCGCCGAGGACGCCCGCCGCTCCTACGCGGACATCGGGCAGATGGTCGGCCTGTCCGCGCCCGCCGTGAAGCGGCGCGTGGACCGGCTGCGGACCACCGGAGCGATCACCGGATTCACCGTACGGGTGGATCCGGCGGCGCTCGGGTGGGAGACCGAGGGATACATCGAGATCTACTGCCGGCGCAACACCTCCCCCGAGACCATCCAGCGGGGTCTGGAGCGCTACCAGGAGGTGGTGGCCGCGTCGACCGTCACCGGCGAGGCGGACGCGATCGCCCAGGTCTTCGCGTCGGACATGCGTCACTTCGAGCGGGTGCTGGAACGTATCGCCGGGGAGCCGTTCGTGGAGCGGACCAAATCGGTGCTGGTGCTGTCGCCGTTGCTGCGGCGCTTTTCCTCCGGGGCGCCGGGGTAGGCGGCTTCCGGCTCGGGGCACATGGCCGTATGCCGGGTGCGGGTCCGTCGGGGCTTGTCGCGCAGTTCCGGGAACCGCGCGCGGAACCACGACGGACCCGCACCCGGCGACGACGCGTGTGCCCCGAGTCCTACTCCGCCGTCTTGCGAGCCAACGCGTTGCTGCCTGTCGAGTTGCGCACGCTGAAGCTGACCGCGTCCGGGCGGTACCGGTCGTCGGACCACTCGACGGGCCGGCCCTCACGGGTCGTGGTGACGCGCCGCACCCGCAGCAGCGGACTCGTCCGGCGGACACCCAGCAGCTCGGCGTCCCGCGCACCGGCGGCGACCGCGTCGATCACGTGCTCCCCGTAGGCGAAGACCAGCCCCGTGTCGTCGTACAGCCGCTGCGTGACCGAGGGGCACTCGGGCTCGATCGACTCGACCGCGGGGGAGATCCAGTCGGCGTACACCGTGCGCTCCAGCAGCACCGGCTCGCCGTCCAGGCCGCGCACCCGCAGCACGTGCAACACCGGTACGCCCACAGCCAGTTGGAGACGTACCGCGTCCTCGGCCGTGGCCGGGCGGTACTCCTGGGCCACCACATGGCCGGTGGCCTCGCGGCCCATCGCGCGGGCCCACTGGGCGAAGCTGCGCAGTTCCTCGAAGCTCTGGCTGCGGCGGCTGGCGAGCACCACGCGCCGGGCGCCCTGACGGGAGCCGATCAGGCCCTCGGCGGTGAGGGTCGCGACGGCCTGGCGGACCGTGCCGCGTGAGACGCCGTAGTGCGTCGCGAGCTCCGACTCCGAGGGCAGCCGGCTGCCGACCGTGTACTGCTCGCGGTCGATCGCTCGCCGCAGCTCGTCGGCGATCTCCTCGTGTCGCGCCGTCATGCTTCCCCTCTGCTCAGGTCGCTGTGCACAGCGTGACCAGCCTAATCGAGACCTGAGCGTGATCTGCAACGGTCTGGAATGTGCAGCCAGGCAGGGCCCAGAGTTTCGCTCACGTTTACGGACAGGACACCGTGAGCGGGCGTACTGTGACGCAACTTGTTCAGACAAGTTCTCCCTCCCCTCCTCCTGCGTCCCCCTGGAGAGACCGTGACCGTGTCCCTGCCGAGAAACGCCGTGCTCGGCGGCTGCACCGCCGTCGTCGCCGCCCTCGCGCTGAGCGCCTGCGGCGCCGCCCCCGACAACGCGTCGACCACCACCAAGGACGGCAAGAGCGCCGCCACCGCCACCTCCGCCGCCGCCTTCGGCGGCATGGACGCCCTGGTCAAGGCGGCCAAGAAGGAGGGGACGCTGCACATCATCGCGGTGCCCCGCGACTGGGCGAACTACGGCGCCCTCATCGACGGCTTCCAGAAGAAGTACGGCATCAAGATCGACGACGAGAGCCCGGACGGCACCAGCCAGGACGAGATCAACGCCGTCACCTCCAGGAAGGGCCAGGACCGCGCGCCCGACGTCCTCGACCTGGGCAGCTCGTTCGCGCTGAGCGCCGCGCAGCAGGGCCTGCTCGCGCCCTACAAGGTGGCGTCCTTCGCCGACATCCCCGAGGCCCAGAAGGACCCGCAGGCCCGCTGGTACAACGACTACGGCGGCTATGTCTCCATCGGCTGCGACGCCAAGCGCGTCAAGCAGTGCCCGACCAGCTTCAAGGACCTGCTCAAGCCCCAGTACAAGGGCCAGGTCGCCCTCAACGGCAACCCCACCAAGTCCGGTTCGGCCTTCGGCGGCGTCTACGCGGCGGCCCTGGCCAACGGCGGCTCCTTCGACACCGCCCAGCCCGGCCTGGACTTCTTCGCCAAGCTGAAGAAGAACGGCAACTACACGCCCGTCGAGTCCACCCCGGCCACCGTCGAGAAGGGCGAGACGCCCATCTCCATCGACTGGGACTACCTGAACGCCGGGTACGCCGACGAGTTCAAGTCCAAGGGCCTGGACTGGAAGGTCGTCATCCCGGGCGACGGCCAGTACGCCCAGTACTACTCCCAGGCCATCAACAAGGACGCCCCGCACCCGGCCGCCGCCCGCCTGTGGCAGGAGTACCTGTACAGCACCGAGGGCCAGAACCTGTGGCTCAAGGGCTACGCCCGCCCGGCCCTGATGACCGCCATGGAGAAGGCCGGGACGCTGGACAAGACGGCCGCCGCCAAGCTCCCCGAGGTCACCGGTACGCCCTCCTTCCCGACCGAGACCCAGCAGAGCAAGGCCAAGACGGTCATCGCGCAGGGCTGGGGGAAGGCCGTCTCCGGATGACCACCGCCCTCCCGCGCGCGGACGTGGCGCCCGTCGCTTCGGCGAAGCGGCGGCGCCGCGCCCCCGGCTGGCTCGCCGTGCTGCCGCTGCTCGCGTTCACGGCCGTCGCCTTCGGGCTGCCGGCCGTGGCCATCCTGAACGGCGCCTTCACGGTCAAGGACGCCACCACGGGCGCCACCTCCTACACCGGCGCCAACCTGACGGCCTCACTGCAGGGCCCGTACCTCACCGCCCTGCTCGGCAGCGTCAAACTGTCCGCGATCTCCGCCGCGCTCGGCGCCCTGCTCGGGCTGCCGCTCGCCCAGGCCGTGGTCTCCTCCCGCTCCCGCTGGCTGCGCGAGGCCGTGCTGACCGCCTCCGGCGTGCTCGCCAACTTCGGCGGGGTCCCGCTGGCCTTCGCCTTCGTCGCCACCCTCGGCAACGCCGGTGTACTGACGGTGCACCTCGGCCTGAAGGACAGCGGCTGGGACCTCTACAGCTTCTGGGGCCTGGTCCTCGTCTACCTGTACTTCCTCATCCCGCTCATGGTCCTCACCATCACCCCCGCGCTGGACGGCCTGCGCTCCCAGTGGCGCGAGGCCGCGCTGAACAACGGCGCCACCGGCGTCCAGTACTGGCGGCACGTGGCCCTCCCCGTGCTCGCGCCCTCGCTGCTCGGCGGTCTCGTCCTGCTCTTCGGCAGCGCCTTCGCCGCCTACGCCACGGCCGCCGCGATGGTCGGCAGCGCGGTCCCGCTGGTCACCCTGCAGATCGCCGACGCCCTGTCCGGCAACGTGCTGGTCGGCCAGGAGAACGTCGCCCTCGCCCTCAGCCTCGACATGGTGCTGGTGGCGGGCCTGGTGATGGCCGTGTACCTGCCCCTTCAGCGACGGAGTGCCCGATGGCTCGACGCCTGACCCCGTGGCGGTGGGTCGTCCTCGGCCTGGCCGCCCTCTACTTCCTGGTGCCGCTCGCCGCCTCCGTGATCTTCACGGTGGACGTGCCCGGTCAGGGCGTGACCTTCGACGCCTACACCAGGATCCTCTCCACCGACGGCTTCGTCTCCAGCCTGCTGCTCTCGCTGGAGCTGGCCGTGGCCACCATCGTCGTCGTCCTGCTGCTGATGGTGCCCGCCGTGGTCGCCCTGCGGCTCGGCGCACCCCGGCTGCGGCCGGTGGTGGAGGTGGTGTGCTCGCTGCCGCTGGTGGTCCCGCCCATCGCGTTCGTCGCCGGGATCGCCACCGTGCTGAAGTGGGGCCCGGAGTACTTGTCCCGGACGCCGCTGTTCGAGACCTTCGTGGTGATCCAGGACGACAGCTTCCCCGTCGTCCTCGTCCTCGCCTACGTCGTGATGGCCCTGCCCTTCGTCTACCGCGCCCTGGACGCCGGACTGCGCGCCATCGACGTACGCACCCTCGTCGAGGCCGCCCGCAGCTGCGGCGCCTCGTGGCCGCAGGCCCTCGTCCGGGCCGTCCTGCCCAATCTGCGGGGGGCCCTGCTGAACGCGGCCTTCCTCACCCTCGCCCTGGTGCTCGGCGAGTTCACCGTCGCCAGCCTGCTCGGCTACCGGCCCTTCGCCGTATGGATCTACGACGTCGGCGGCTCCCAGGCCCAGATGTCCGTCGCCGTGTCCGTGCTCAGCCTGCTGGTCACCTGGGCCCTGCTCCTCGCGCTCGCCGGTGCCGGCGGCCGCGACCGAACCGCTTCCTCCCGGGGATGACACACATGACCGCCACCCTCACCGAGCCCCTCACACAGGCCGCCACCGTCGAATTCCGCTCGCTGCGCCGGGAGTTCGGGGCCACCGTCGCCCTCGACGGACTCGACCTGACCGTCCGCCCGGGGGAGTTCCTGGCCCTCCTCGGCCCGTCCGGCTGCGGCAAGACCACCGCGCTGCGCATGCTCGCCGGGTTCGAACACCCCGACTCCGGCGCCGTGCTCGTGGACGGCCAGGACGTCACCCACGTCCCGGCCCACCGCCGCGACGCCGGCATGGTCTTCCAGTCGTACAGCCTCTTCCCGCATCTGAACGCCGTCGACAACGTCGCCTTCGGGCTGCGCATGCGCGGCGTCCGCACGGCCGAACGGCGCGCCCGCGCCGCCGAGCTGCTGGAGCTGGTCGGCCTCGCCGACAAGGGCGAGCGCTATCCGCACCAGCTCTCCGGCGGCCAGCAGCAGCGCATCGCGCTGGCCCGCGCCCTGGCCCTGCGCCCGCGCGTGCTCCTGCTCGACGAGCCGCTGTCCGCGCTGGACGCCAAGGTGCGGCTCACCCTGCGCGAGGAGATCCGCCGCCTCCAGCAGGAGCTGGGCATCACCACGCTCTTCGTCACCCACGACCAGGAGGAGGCACTGTCGGTCGCCGACCGGGTCGCCGTGATGCGCGCCGGCCGCCTCGAACAGTGCGCCGGACCGGCCGAGTTGTACGGCCGCCCCGCCACCGCCTTCGTCGCCGAGTTCGTCGGCACCATGAGCCGTATCCCGGGCGAGCTCAAGGACGGCACGGTCCAGGTGCTCGGGCAGCGGCTGCCGGCCGACGGCGAGGTGTCCGACGGCGCGGTGGACGTGCTGGTGCGGCCCGAGGCCGTACAGCTGCGCCCGGACGAGCAGGGCGGCGCCCGGATCGTCGCCACCGCCTTCCTCGGCGCGGTCGTCCGGGTCACCGTACGGCTCGCCGACGGCACCGAGGCCAAGGCCGACCTGCCCGCGCACGAGGCCACCGGGCTCGGCGCCGGAACCCCCGTCGACGTGTCACTGCCCGAGCGGCCGGTGCTCGTGGCCGGACGCACCCAGAAGTGAGGACCCACTCCGTGACCCCCCACACCGCCCTTCAGGCGGTTCTGTTCGACATGGACGGCACACTCGTCGACACCGAGCGGCTCTGGTGGGAGGCGGTCGAGCAGGTCGCCGGACGCCCGCTGACCGAGGCCGACCAGCCGGACGTGCTCGGCCGCCCGGTCGAGCACACCGCCGCCTGGCTCGCCGCGGCCGCCGGCGGGCGGGCCGCCGACCTCGCGGCCCGCCTGCACCGCGAGTTCGCCGCACGTGTCCGCACCGGGATCGTCCCCCGGCCCGGGGCCCTCGGCCTGCTGGACGCGCTGGCCGCCGCCGGCGTCCCCGCCGCCCTGGTCACCGCGTCCCCGCGCGCGGTCGCCGATGTCGTCCTGGACGCCCTCGGCGCCGAGCGGTTCGCGGTCTCCGTCACCGCCGACGACACCGCCCGCACCAAGCCCGCCCCCGACCCGTACCTCGCCGCCTGCCGCACCCTCGGCGTCGACCCCGCCGGCTGCGTGGCCGTCGAGGACACCGAGACCGGCGTGACCTCCGCCGAGGCCGCCGGCTGTGCCGTACTCGCCGTGCCGTCCCTCGCGCCGATCGGCCCGGCGCCCGGCCGGACCGTGCGGGACAGCCTCGCCGGGGTCACGGTCGAGGAACTGCGGGGGATGATCGCCCCGGAACTGCGGGTCATGAGCTGGAACCTGTGGCTGGGCGGCAGCGAGGTCGACGACCACCGCGCCAAGCAGCTCAAGGTCATCATCGACTGCGGCGCCGACGTCGTCGGACTGCAGGAGACGGGCGGAACCGCCGCCCGGGAGCTGGCCGAGGCGCTCGGCTGGCACCACCACCGGGCCGGCGAGAACCTCGGGGTGATCAGCCGGCACCCGATCACCGCCCGCTTCGGCGACCCGGACGTCGGCTTCTACGGCGCCGCGGGCGTCCGGATCGCCCTCGCCCCCGGCCGCGAGGTCGACGTGTGGACCGCGCATCTGCACTACACGCCGTACGGCCCGTACGAGTCCGCCTTCGACGGGCTGCCGGCGGCGGAGCTGATCGCCCACGAGGAGCTGCGGCTCGCGCAGATGCGGGACACGCTGGGCCGCATCGCCGAGTCGTCCCGGGACGGCGTCCCGGTCGTCCTCGTCGGCGACTTCAACTGCCCCTCGCACCTGGACTGGCCGGACGTCGTCTGGCCGGTCACGAAGGCCGCCGAGGACGCGGGCTTCGCCGACTCCTACCGCGAGGCCCACCCGGACCCCGTCGCCGAGCCCGGCCACACCTGGTCGCCGGTCCACCCGGTGCACGAGGACGGCAGCGGACGGCCCGAGCCGCAGGACCGGATCGACTACGTCCTGCACCGCGGCCTGACCGTGCGGGACGCGCGGACCGTCGTCACCGGCAGCCCGCGGCCCTGGCCGGACGTCGCGGACAACGACTGGCCCTCCGACCACGCGGCGGTGGTGACCACCTTCGCCGTGACCCGGATGTGACCCGAGGTTACCGCAGGTCACCATTGCGGTCCGGGGTGATCGTCCCGTAGGTTGTGCCGAACTTTGTACTGACTGGTAACAGCGGCAGGTACCCCATGCGCTGGCCCCTCGGCCGTCCCACCACCGTCCGCGCGCGGATCGTGGCGCTCGCGCTCGCCCCGGCCGTCGCGCTGATGGGGCTGTGGAGCTTCGCCATGTGGTCCGTCACCGGCGAGACGCGCGCGCTGATCCGGCTCCAGGGGGTCTACGAGGACTTCGGCACGCCCGTGGACACCGCGATCGGGCAGATCCAGATCGAGCGCCGGATGTCCGCCGCCTACCTGGGGGGCCGCCTCGACACGGCCGCCGCGGGCGACCTGCTCGGGCAGCAGCGCCGCACCGACCGGGCCGTCGACGCCATGCGGCAGGCGGTCCGGGACGGCGACCGCGGCCGGCTCACGGCACGGCAGCGGCAGGCGCTGGACACCATGGTCACCGCCACCGGCAAGCTGGACGACCTGCGCGCACAGGTGCTGTCCCGGCACATCACCTGGGACCGCGCCGTGGACCGGTACAGCGCGCTCGTCGAGCCCGGCTTCGACGTGCAGTCCACCCTCACCGCCCTGCAGGCCGGACAGCTCGCCCGAGAGGCACAGGTCGTCATCGAGCTGGTGCGGGTACGGGAGTTCGTCTCGCGGGAGGACGCGCTGGTCGCCGGGGCGCGGGCGGCCGGCACACTGACCGACCGGCAGTACGACACCCTCGCCGCGACCATCGAGGACCGGCGCGTCTTCCAGCGGACGTACGTGCCGGACCTGCCCGGCGACTCGCGTGCGCTGTTCGAGCAGTTCCAGCGCGGCGACCTGTACGGCTCGCTGGCGCGCGGCGAGGACGCGCTGCTGCGGGCCGGGGCGGCCGGCGCCGGGAAGGCCGTCGCCGCGGACAGCTGGCGGTCCACCACCGACCGGGCCGTCAAGCGGTACATGCAGCTGTGCACGCGGTCCGCCGAGAACTCCGCCGTCCGCGGCCGGGCCTTCGCCTACCGGGAGCTGACCAAGGCGGCCGTCGTCGGCGTGGTCGGACTCGGCGCCGTCGGGTTCTCCCTGTGGCTCGCGGTGCGCGGTGCCCGGCGCATCTCACGGCGCCTGGAGACGCTGCGGGACGCGGCCGATGTCCTGACGAGGGAACAACTGCCCGAGGTCATGCGCCGGTTGAGCGCGGGCGAGGAGGTGGACGCGGTGGCGGAGGCGCCGCCGCTGGCCGCCGACGAGGTGCGTGACGACGAGATCGGCCAGGTCGGCCGGTCCTTCAACACCGCGCGGCTCGCCGCCGTCGAGGCCGCCGTCAGGCAGGCGACCCTGCGCCGCGGCCTGTTCGCGGTGCTGCTCAACATCGCCCGCCGCAACCAGGCCCTCGTCCACCGGCAGCTGAAGCTCGTCGACACCCTGGAACGGCGCACGGACGACCCCGACGTGCTCCGCGAGCTGTTCCGCATCGACCACCTGACCACACGCATGCGCCGGCACGCGGAGAGCCTGATCATCCTCTCCGGCGCCACGCCCGGCCGGCGCTGGCGCCGGCCCGTGCCGGTCGCGGACGTCGTCGCCTCGGCCGTCAGCGAGATCGAGGACTACGCGCGCGTGGTGGTGCCGCCGATGCCGGAGACGGGCGTCGCGGCGGACGCGGTCGCCGACGTGGTGCACCTGATCGCCGAACTGCTGGAGAACGCCACGGTGTTCTCGCCGCCGCACACGCAGGTCACCCTGCGGACCGGCCGGGCCGGCAGCGGGTTCGTGCTGGAGATCGACGACCGGGGGCTGGGCCTGGACGCCGACGCCCGCGCGCAGGCCCACCGCACCCTCACCGACCCCGACGCCTTCGACCCCACCCGCCACGACCGGCTCGGTCTCTACGTCGTCGGCCGCCTCGCCGCCCGGCACGGCATCGAGGTCACCCTGCGCGACTCGCCGTACGGCGGGACGACAGCGGTGGTGCTGCTGCCGCAGGGGGTGCTGGCGGAGGTGGAGCCGGTGGTGCCCGAGCCGCGAGAACAGGGGGCGGCGGTGCCCGAGCTGCCGTCCAGGAAGCGATCCGCTGCGCGGGCCGGGCAGGAGAGCCCACCCGCGGCGGAGCCGCCGGCACCCACCCGGCTCACGCCCGTGCCCGCGCCGGGCCCGGCGGCCGGGCCCGCCCTGCCCACCCGGATCCGGCAGGCGTCTCTCGCACCGCAGCTGCGGGAGGAGCCGCCGGCCAGGGAGAACACGGAGAGGGCACCGGAGGCCGACGCCGAGGAGATGCGCGCGGTCTTCGGCGCGTTCCAGCGGGGCCTGGACCGCGGCCGCAGAGGCCTGCCGGCGACCGACGGGGCTGACCGCGGCTCCGGCGCCACACCCGACCACCCATCCGCACCCGACCATGCGGAGCCTCCCCTCATCGACACCCACGAAGGGACGGACACCGACGATGCCCGGTGACGAACAGGGGCCCGAGCAGCCCGCCGACCCCAGCGGAGCACTCGACTGGCTGCTGGACGACCTCGTGGCGCGCACCGACCACGTCCGCCAGGCCGTCCTGCTGACCGCCGACGGCCTCCCCCTCAGCAGCTCGGAGGGGATGCGCCGGCGGGACATCGAGCATCTGGCCGCCGTCTGCTCCGGCTTCCACGGCCTCGCCCGGTCCGCGGGCGAGCGGTTCGCGGCGGGCCGGGTGCGGCAGACCATGGTGATGCTCGACGACGCCTACCTCTTCATCACCCCGGCCGGTCACGGCAGCCGGCTCGCCGTGCTCAGCGAGGCCCGCACCGATGTCGGCCAGCTCGCCCACGAGATGGCCCTGCTCGTCCGCCGCCTCGGCCGCCACCTGGACGCGGCCACTCGCGATCCCGGCTGATCCCGCACGTGAGCGACGAGCACTGGTACGAGGACGAGACCGGGTCGATGGTGCGCCCCTACACGGTGACCCACGGCCGCACCCGGCCCTCGGGCGCGCACGCCATCGACCTGATGTCCCGGGTCACCGCGCTGGACGCCGACGCGCCGGGACCGGACGTCGACCACGCCCGGGCCGCGCTGCTCGACCTGATCCGGCGCGGCCCGCGTCCCGTCGTGGAGCTGGCCGCGGACGCCGATCTGCCCCTGACCGTGCTGCGGGTCCTGCTCGGCGACCTGGCCGAGGCGGGCCTGATCCGCATCGACGAGCCGCGCCGCCTCCCGGCCGGCGGCCCGACCGCCGACCCTGGGCTGCTGCGGGAGATCGTGCAGCGCCTGCGGGAGATCTAGCGGCACTGCCCGTCGGCGAGTGGGGGCACTAGAGCTTCGGCTGCCAGGGCACGACCTTGAAGTCACCCGTGCCCTGCTTCACCTTCTCGAACGGGGCCGACGACACACACGGCGGCAGGTCCTCGGTGTCCCTGGGGCTGCCGACCGCCGCCCAGCTGTAGCCGAGGCGGTCGTGCCGGCCGAGGTCGTGGACCGTGATGCCGACCCGCTTGCCCTTCGCCCCCGGCAGGTCGGACGCGGTGATCACACCGGAGACGACGGCGACCTGGCCGCCGGTGACCAGGCAGTCGACCTTGGCCTTGGCCCAGGCCCCCTGACCGTGCAGGTAGTGGCTGAACTCGAAGGTGCCGGTGGCCTTGCGCGGGTTCATGTTGTCCTTCCGCGCCAGATGCGCGTCGAAGCTGAAGGTGATGTCGTCCCCGGCCGACCGGTACAGCTTGGCCGTACCGGTGAGGGAGGCGGCCTCCCGCTGGGGGTGGTGCGCCCCGCCGCCCGAGGCCAGCGCCGCCCCGGCCGTTCCGGCGGTGATCAGCAGGGCGGTGGTGAGGGTGACGGCGGCGATCTTCGTACGACGCTTCATGACGGTCCTTTCCGCAGGTCAAGCGCGTGAACTGAACGATCACCACTCTCCCGGCCACGGGCCGCCCGCACATCGCTCCCCGGTCGGGACCCGGCCTCCCCCGTCCGGCGGGGAACCTCCTGAACGACCTGCGCCTCGGGAAGGACCGGAACCGGGGACCCAGCGCGTGCAACGAATCGCCGCCACGCCCCCCTTCCACGCAACGAACCGCGCACAGGCGCGCAACGGCTCCTTCTTGTCCGGTCGAGCGCGCCGACCGTACCTTCTTCATGGCCCCAGAACTTCCGGCCACCCACAAAGACCTCTTTCCGGTGAGGACCCGCATGCGCACCGCCCTGCTCCAGAGCTCCGGCCGCCCCGGCTCGATCGTCGAGAACCTCAAGGTCCTCGACGAGGCCGCGGGCCGTGCCGCCGCCGCGGGCGCCGTGCTGCTCGCCGCACCGGAGATGTTCCTGACCGGGTACGCCATCGGTGACGACATCGGCCGCCTCGCCGAGCCCGCCGACGGCGACTCCGCCGACGCCATCGCGGACATGGCCACCCGGCACGGCATCGCGATCGCCTACGGCTACCCGGAGCGCGACGGCGAGACCGTCTACAACTCCGCCCAGCTGATCTCCGCCGACGGCACCCGTCTCGCGAACTACCGCAAGACCCACCTCTTCGGCTGCGCCGAGCGCGAGCACTTCACCCCGGGCGAGCAGTCGCTCGTCCAGGCCCGCCTGGGCGGCCTGACCGTCGGCATCATGATCTGCTACGACGTCGAGTTCCCGGAGAACGCCCGCGCCCACGCCCTGGCCGGCACCGACCTGCTCGTCGTGCCGACGGCGAACATGCACCCGTTCCAGTTCGTCGCCGAGGCCATGGTGCCGGTGCGTGCCTGGGAGAACCAGATGTACGTCGCGTACGTCAACCGGATCGGCCACGAGGGCGAGTTCGAGTTCTTCGGGCTCTCCGCCCTCGCAGGGCCCGACGGCATCGCCCGTACCCGCGCCGGCCGCGGTGAGGAACTGGTGCTCGCCGATGTCGACCCGGCCTTCCTGGCCGCCTCCCGTGAGGCGAACCCGTATCTGAAGGACCGCCGCCCCGGTCTGTACGGGTCCCTCGTCTGAACCCCCCAGCCTCCCCCCGAGTCACCCCCGCGCAAGGAGTCCGTACCCCATGACGTCCACGGTGCCCAACGCCGTCGAGCACACCGACGAGCAGCAGCCGCCGATCACCATGTTCGGCCCGGACTTCCCCTACGCCTACGACGACTTCCTCGCCCACCCGGCGGGCCTCGGCCAGATACCCGCGACCGAGCACGGCACCGAGGTCGCGGTCATCGGCGGCGGGCTGTCCGGCATCGTGGCCGCGTACGAGCTGATGAAGATGGGCCTCAAGCCCGTCGTCTACGAGGCCGACCAGATCGGCGGCCGGCTGCGCACGGTCGGCTTCGAGGGCTGCGACGAGTCGCTGACCGCCGAGATGGGCGCGATGCGCTTCCCGCCGTCCTCCACCGCCCTGCAGCACTACATCGACATGGTCGGCCTGGAGACCAGGCCCTTCCCGAACCCGCTGGCCGAGGCCACCCCCTCGACCGTCGTGGACCTCAAGGGCGAGTCGCACTACGCCGAGACCATCGACGACCTGCCCCAGGTGTACCGGGACGTCGCCGAGGCGTGGAACAAGTGCCTCGAAGAGGGCGCCGACTTCTCCGACATGAACCGCGCCATGCGCGAGCGGGACGTCCCGCGCATCCGCGAGATCTGGGCCAAGCTCGTCGAGAAGCTCGACAACCAGACCTTCTACGGTTTCCTCTGCGACTCCGAGGCCTTCAAGTCCTTCCGGCACCGCGAGATCTTCGGCCAGGTCGGCTTCGGCACCGGCGGCTGGGACACCGACTTCCCGAACTCCATCCTGGAGATCCTCCGCGTCGTCTACACCGAGGCCGACGACCACCACCGCGGCATCGTCGGCGGCTCCCAGCAGCTGCCGCTGCGCCTGTGGGAGCGCGAGCCGGAGAAGATCGTCCACTGGCCGTACGGCACCTCGCTGAAGTCCCTGCACGTGGACGGCGAGCCGCGCCCGGCCGTGACCCGGCTGCACCGCACCGCGGGCAACCAGATCACCGTGACGGACGCGAACGGCGACATCCGCACCTACAAGGCGGCCATCTTCACCGCCCAGTCCTGGATGCTGCTGTCCAAGATCGCGTGTGACGACTCGCTGTTCCCGATCGACCACTGGACCGCCATCGAGCGGACCCACTACATGGAGAGCTCCAAGCTCTTCGTCCCGGTCGACCGGCCGTTCTGGCTGGACAAGGACGAGGAGACCGGCCGGGACGTCATGTCGATGACGCTCACCGACCGCATGACCCGCGGCACCTACCTGCTGGACGACGGCCCGGACAAGCCCGCCGTCATCTGCCTGTCCTACACCTGGTGCGACGACAGCCTGAAGTGGCTGCCGCTGTCCGCGAACGAGCGGATGGAGGTCATGCTGAAGTCACTCGGCGAGATCTACCCGAAGGTCGACATCCGGAAGCACATCATCGGCAACCCGGTGACGGTCTCCTGGGAGAACGAGCCCTACTTCATGGGCGCGTTCAAGGCCAACCTGCCCGGCCACTACCGCTACCAGCGGCGCCTGTTCACCCACTTCATGCAGGAGAGGCTGCCCGAGGACAAGCGGGGCATCTTCCTCGCCGGCGACGACATCTCCTGGACGGCCGGCTGGGCCGAGGGCGCCGTCCAGACCGCCCTGAACGCGGTCTGGGGTGTCATGCACCACTTCGGCGGCCAGACCGACCCGGCCAACCCCGGCCCGGGTGATGTGTACGACGAGATCGCCCCCGTGGAGCTGCCCGAGGACTGATTCAGAAGCGAGCAAGGACCAAGGCGCGGACGGCCGGACTCAGACTCCGGCCGCCCGCGCCTTTTCAAACACCTCGGCGGCGATGTCCTTCAGCTCCTGCGCGTCGCGCTGGGTGGCCTGCAGGTCGATGAGGATCTCGTCCAGGCCGATCCCGGCGTGCCGGACCAGGTCCTCGACGATCTGGTCGGTGCTGCCCTGGAAGGCCCGGCGGTCGTCGCCCTCGTACGGCTTGGCCGAGTGGGCCGTGTTCACCCGCAGGACCGTCTGGATCGGCTGCTGCCGGCCGCGTTCGGCGGCCAGGTCCTGCAACTCGGCCCACTGGGCGGCGATCTGCTCCACGCCCATGCCGACGGGCAGCCAGCCGTCGGCGTGGTCGACCAGCCGGCGCTGTGCCCGCTTTCCGCTCGCCGCCAGCAGGACCGGGATCGGCCGGGCCGGTTTGGGGCCGACCACCGCCGAGGCGATCTTCGTGATCCGGCCGTCGTACACCACCGGGTCCGGGCCCCACACCGCCCGGCACACGTCGATCAGCTCGTCCAGCACCTGGCCGCGCTCCTCGAAGGGCCGCACCCCCGAGGCCGCGTACTCGTCGTGGGACCAGCCGGTGCCGAAGCCGGCGAGCACCCGGCCGCCGCTCGCCGCGTCCAGCGTGGCGAGGGCCTTGGCGAGCTGGAAGGGCTGATGCAGCGGTGCCACCAGCACGCTGGTGCCCAGCCGGACGCGTTCGGTGGCGGCGGCCGCGAGGGTGAGGGTCACCAGCGGCTCGGCGACGCCACGGTAGGAGTCCGGCCAGGGCAGGCCGGGGATGCCGTACAGGCCCTGGGTGGCGGGCTCCGCGAACAGGGCGCGTTCGTACACCCAGAGGCTGTCGTATCCGATCCGCTCGGCCGTGCGTGCCACGTCGGACACGTCCTTGCCGAGGTCGTACTGCCGATTCTGCGGGAGGCCGAGTCCGAGTCGGGTCGCCATGCGCGTGAACTCCTTCGCGATCGGTTGCCGGTTCAACCTACAGACGGCGCAGCGGAGTTCCGGGAGGCCCGGCGAAGGTTGGCCGGATCCGCCCCGTTCAGTCGCCGTACGGCGTCAGCAGCATCCGCCCCGCGAACCCCACCGCCGCGTCCAGCCGTTCGGTGAACTCCTCGGCCACGTCGCCGCAGTGGCGCAGCGCCCACAGGGCCCGTACCGCCGCCCAGGCCGCGTCACGGGCCCGCTCCAGGCTCCAGGAGCCCAGCAGATGGGTGAGCGGGTCGGCGATCTGCAGCAGGTCGGGGCCCGGCATCAGGTCCTCGCGGACGCGCTCCTCCAGCGAGACGAGGATCTCGCCCACGCGGTCGAACTCGTCCTCCAACTCGGCCGGTTCGCAGCCGAGCGTACGACAGGCGTCCACCACGGCGAGCGCGAGATCGTGCCCGATGTGCGCGTTGATGCCCGCCAGCGCGAACTGCAGCGGCCGTACCCCGGGATGGCGGCGGAGCTGGAACAGCGGACGCCAGCAGGCGGGTGCCCGGAGGCCCCCGGCCGTCGCGTCGACCGCCGCCAGGTACCGCTCGGCGAACCGCACGTCCAGCGCGATCGCCGCCCGTGGATCCGGGAACTCCCCGGCGCCCAGACGCCGGTCGACCTCCTCGGTGACGGTGAGGTAGACGCGGTTGAACACGGCGACCCCGTCCCGCTCGGGCAGGGCCGCGTCCAGGGCGCGCATCCGGGAGACGACCGCGTCGACGGGAGTGGTGAGGTGTTCCAACTGCGTCATGCGGGAAGGGTCCCAGCCCTGGGCCGACGGGCGTGCCGACCGGCCCGGTGCTTCGCCGGAACGGGGGAACGGACGGCGAGCCGCGGATGCGAGGGGGGAACGGCACCGTGTCAGGCTTACGTACCCGGCGTCTCGCCGAGCGCCGGGCCGCGCGCAGGCGCGCCGTGCGGCGCGGGCTGATGGTGGTGGCGGCCTCGGTGGTGACCGCGGTCGGCTCGGTCACCGGGGTGGTGTCGGCGCTCGACTCCGGCCTCGGCGCCGCCCGGTCCCGCGCCGAGGCCACCCGGGCGGCGCCCGTGCCCGGGTCGGCCGCGCCTTCCCCGGACAGGGCCGCCACCAGGACGCCGACGCCGACGCCGACGCCGAAGCCGACGCCGACTCCGCCGGGCACGCCCACCCCCACCCCGGCCGGGAGAGAGCGGCGGGCCGTCCCCGTGCCACCGCTCCTGTACCGCCACCCCGGCTCCCAGGTGCTGGACTGGGTCCGCGCCCACCCCGCGGATCCGCGTGCCGACGTCATAGCCGCCCGGATCGCCGACCGGCCGGCCGCGGTGTGGTTCACCGACCCCGATCCGGACACCGTCACCGCCCGGGTGCGGTCGGTCACCGCGGACGCGGCGGCGCGGGGCCGGGTCCCGGTGCTCGTGCCGTACGCGATCCCGGACCGGGACTGCGGCGGTGCCTCCCGGGGCGGCGCGCCGGACCTCGCGGCCTACGACACCTGGATCGGCGCCTTCGCGCGGGGGCTCGGCCCGGACGAGGTGGTGATCGTCCTGGAACCGGACTCGATCGCTCAGTCGGACTGTCTGCCGGAGGCCGGCCGCGCGGCCAGGTTCGCCTCGCTGGCCCGTGCCGGGCGGGTGCTGAAGGCCGCCGATCCCAAGGCGCGCGTCTACTACGACGCCGGCCACTCCGGCTGGCACCCGCCGGCCGAGCAGGCCGCCCTGCTGCGCCAGGCGGGAGCGGCGGACGCCGACGGTGTCTTCAGCAACGTCTCCAACTTCCGCAGCACGGCCGACGAGATCGCCTACGACCGTCAGGTCCTCGACGCGCTCGGCGGCCCGGCGGGCCTCGGCGCGGTGATCGACACCAGCCGCAACGGCAACGGCGCCCCGCCGGACGGCCAGTGGTGCGACCCGGCCGGCCGGAAGCTCGGCCGGGCCCCGACCCTGGACACCGGCGAGGCCCGGATCGACGCCTATCTGTGGGTCAAGCTGCCGGGGGAGTCCGACGGCTGCCGGGGCGCGGCCGGTACGTTCACGCCGTCCTACGCCTACGACTTGGCGCGCGGAGCCTCCTGAGCGTCGTAGCTGGACGTGCCCTCGTCCAGCAGCGGCTGCTGCTGCTTCAGATGGGCCGGGGCGAAGGCGCGCAGCGCGTGGTAGCCGGTGATGACGACCACGGTGCCGAGGGCGATGCCGCTGAGCGAGAAGGTGCTGGTGAACTTCATGCTGACGTTGCCGACGCCGATGATGATGCCCGCGGCGGCCGGCACCAGGTTCAGCGGGTTGCGCAGGTCCACCTTGGCGTGCAGCCAGATCTGCGCGCCGAGCAGGCCGATCATGCCGTAGAGGATCACGGTGATGCCGCCGAGGACGCCGCCCGGGATCGCGGCCACGACCGCGCCGAACTTCGGGCAGACACCGAAGAGCAGGGCGAAGCCGGCCGCTGCCCAGTAGGCGGCGGTGGAGTAGACGCGGGTCGCGGCCATCACGCCGATGTTCTCGGAGTAGGTGGTGTTCGGTGGGCCGCCCACCGCGGTGGACAGCACGGATGCGACGCCGTCCGCCGAGATCGCCGTACCGAGCTTGTCGTCCAGCGGGTCGCCGGTCATCTCGCCGACCGCCTTGACGTGCCCCGCGTTCTCCGCGACCAGGGCGATCACGACCGGCAGCGCGACCAGGACGGCCGACCACTGGAAGGACGGCCCGTGGAAGTGCGGCAGGCCGATCCAGTCGGCCTTGGAGACACCGGAGAGGTCGAGGCGCCAGTGGTCGGTGACCTGGCCGCTCGGGCTCATCGAGTGGATCCTGCCGAAGATCCGGTCGAAGGCCCACGAGATGCCGTACCCGAAGACCAGCCCGAGGAAGATCGCGATGCGGGACCAGAAGCCGCGCAGGCAGACCACGGCCAGGCCCGTGAACAGCATGACCAGCAGGGCCGTCCACTGGTCCTGGGGCCAGTAGGTGGAGGCGGTCACCGGTGCCAGGTTGAAGCCGATCAGCATGACCACCGCGCCGGTGACGATCGGCGGCATGGCCGCGTGGATGATCCGCGCCCCGAAGCGCTGCACGGCGAGGCCCACCAGGAACAGCGCGACGCCGACCACGAGGACCGCGCCGGTCACCGTGGCACTCGTACCGCCCTGCGCGCGGATGACGGCGGCCACGCCCACGAAGGACAGGGAGCAGCCCAGATAGCTCGGCACCCGGCCGCGGGTGGCGAGCAGGAAGATCGCGGTCGCGACGCCGGACATCATGATCGCGAGGTTGGGATCCAGCCCCATCAGTACCGGGGCGACGAAGGATGCGCCGAACATCGCGACCACGTGCTGGGCGCCCAGGCCCACCGTGCGGGGCCAGGAGAGCCGTTCATCGGGGCGTACCACCGCTCCGGGCGCGGGCGTGCGCCCGTCACCGTGCAGTTTCCAGCGCACGCCGAGGTCCATGGTGGTTTCGCTTTCTTACGTACGAGAAGGGGTTCCGAACTATTGTCCGGGTAACGGCGGCCCTCCGCTCGCACGCGGCCCTGCGCTCAGGGCCGTGGGCCGGGAACCGGTGCGGCCTGCGGACTGATCCGCTTCCGGCCGCCGCGCTCCGCCGTGCGCAGCACCCCCGCGAACACCGCGAGCCCGCACGCCAGCGCCGTCACCACACAGAACGACACCACCAGGCTGGTCGCCTGGGCCACCCCGCCGATCAGGCTCGGCGCGATCAGCCCCGAGGTGTAGATGATCGTCGCGACGCCGGCTATGGCCTGGCTCGGGTTCGGCCCGGCGTGCCCGGCCGCCGCGAAGCACAGCGGGACGACCACCGCGATGCCGAGCCCGGTCAGCGCGAACCCGCCCATCGCCACCGCCGGATGACCGGCGACGACGATCAGCAGACCACCCAGCACGGCCAGGACGCCGCCGGCCCGTACGGTGCGGACCGCGCCGAAACGGTTCACCACCGCGTCCCCGGCGATCCGGGCCACCGCCATCGTCAGCATGAAGCCGGTCGTGCAGGCCGCCGCCACCCCGGCCGAGCTGTCCAGCCGGTCCCGCAGGAACACCGCCGACCAGTCCAGGCTCGCGCCCTCCGCGAACACCGCGCAGAAGCCGACCGTGCCGATCAGCAGCGCCGAGCGCGGCGGCAGCGCGAACCGCGGCGGCGGCTCCTCCTCCCCGGCGGGCTGCAGATCCAGCACCCAGGCGCAGACCCCCAGGCCGAGCACGGTGAGCACGGCGGCGGTGAGCGTGAAGTGCAGCCGGGCGTCCGAGCCGAGGTGGGCCGCGAGCGTGCCGGCCGCCGAGCCGGTCAGCGCACCCGCGCTCCACATACCGTGCAGCCCCGACATGATCGACTTGCCGAGCAGCCGCTCGACCTCGACACCGAGCGCGTTCATCGCCACGTCGGCCATGCCCGAGCTCGCGCCGTAGGCGAACATCGCCAGGCACAGGGTGGCGAGGTCCGGCGCGAGCGACGGCAGGACCAGGGAGAGGGTCCACAGGGCGAGCAGCCCGCGCAGGGCCGTACGGCTGCCGAAGCGATGGCTGATCCGTCCCGCCAGCGGCATCGCGCACGAGGCGCCGAGCGCCGTGAAGGCCAGTGCGAACCCCAACTGGCCCGAGCTCAGCGAGGCGTGGTCCTGGATCCACGGCACCCGCGTGGCGAACGTGCCCGTCACGGCGCCGTGCACGGCGAACACGGCCGCCACGGCGTACCGGGCGCGCCGGACCTCGTCACGTGTGAACGCCACGTCACCCATGTTCCAGCCCCTCCCCGAGCATTACCCTGCGTCACGCGGCGTAAATTATCAGGGACCCTGCCTGATAGATAGATGGCCGATCTGGGAGGCTTCCCGTCATGCCCGCATCACCCAGCACCGCCCGGGCCAT
Source organism: Streptomyces sp. NPDC001851 (assembly GCF_040297165.1). Classification (NCBI taxonomy): domain Bacteria; kingdom Bacillati; phylum Actinomycetota; class Actinomycetes; order Kitasatosporales; family Streptomycetaceae; genus Streptomyces; species Streptomyces sp. NPDC001851. The sequence goes on from NZ_JBEOYR010000024.1 coordinate 54,940, forward strand.
CAACGACCGCGTGGCCCTGCGGCTGTTGCAGCAGGAAGGCCCGCTCACCGCAGGGCAGTTGAAGCAGTTGACGGGCCTGTCCCGGCCGACGGTCGCCGACCTCGTGGCACGGCTCACCACCGCCGGGCTGATCACGGTCGTCGGCGAGTCCGGCGAACAGCGCCGCGGCCCCAACGCCCGGCTGTACGGCATCGTCGCCGACCGGGCCCACCTGGCCGCGCTCGACGTCCGCACCGGGGGTGTCGGGGTGCTGGTCTCCGACCTGGTCGGGCGGGTGCGCGCCGAGGCCTCCGTGCCGATCGGCGGGGACACCGGCACCGGACCCGCCGTGGAGCAGGCCGTGGCCGCGGTGGAGCGGACCGCGACGGAGGCCGGAGCGGACCGGCTGCACACCGTCGGCATCGGCGCACCCGGCCTCATCGACCCGGCCACCGGCGATCTCCGCGACTCCGGCGGCCTGCCCGCCTGGCACCGCAGCCTGGCCGCCGCCCTGCAGCAACGGCTGCCCGGAGCCCGCGTCACCGTGGAGAACGAGACCAACCTCGCCGCCCTGGCCGAGCAGCGCGAGGGCGCCGCGCGGGACCGGGACACCTTCGTCCTGCTCTGGCTGGGCCACGGCGTCGGCGCGGCGGTCGTCCTCGACGGCAGACTCCGCCGCGGCGCCTCGGGCGGCACGGGCGAGATCGGCTTCCTGCCGGTCCCGGGCACCGTCTCACTGCCCTCGGCGAGCGACTGCGACGGAGGGTTCCACTCGCTGGCGGGTGCCGCGGCGATCGGCACCCTGGCCGCGGAGTGCGGCCTGCCGGTACCGGCCGCCATGGACGGACCGGGCGCGGCGCGCGTGGTCCGGCGGGCCGCGGCGGAGGCGGCGGAGGAGGACTCCGCCGCGCCGCACGCCGCCGCCGAACGCCCCGCCGGCCGGTTTCTCCACGCCCTGGCCGACCGGATCGCCCTCGGGGCCGCGTCCGTGGTGGCCGTGCTCGACCCCGGCTGCGTCGTGCTCGGCGGCGAGGCCGGCCAGGCCGGCGGCGCGCTCCTCGCGGGTCTCGTGGAGGACCGGCTCCGCCGTATGTCGCCCCTGCCCACCGAGGTCCGCGCAAGCACCCTCGGCGGCACGGCGGTGCTGCGCGGAGCCCTGCTGACCGCCAGGGACCGCGCCCAGGAGGACCTGTTCGCGCGGCCCTAGGGCCCTGTCGTCCTCGCCAGGCGGTTTCGGCGCACGGGGCCCTTCCGCCCGGCCCGGGCGTGCGGGGCCCCGCGACCCCGGGCAGGATCCGGAAGCGCGGCCCCGGCGCCGCCGCACGGGTGAACCGGCCGCCCCGTCGCTCCGTCAGCCGCCGAACCGATGTTCCAGGTGCTCCTCGAACGTCGTCCTCGTCAGGCGGTTTCGGCGCACGGGGCCCTTCCGCCCGGCCCGGGCGTGCGGGGCCCCGCGACCCCGGGCAGGATCCGGAAGCGCGGCCCCGGCGTCGCCGCACGGGTGAACCGGCCGCCCCGTTGCTCCCTCAGCCGCCGAACCGATGCTCCAGGTGTTCCTCGAACGTCGTCCTCCCCACCGCCCGTTCCGGCGTCAGCAGACCGCCCGCGCGGACGGCGCGATAGGTCCCGCCGAACAGCGGCACCCGGGCCACCGCACGGCGCCGGCCGGTCGCGCGGAGGTAGGAGCGGGCCAGGGAGTCCAGGGTCCGTACCTCGGGGCCGCCCATGTCCGCCACCCGCCCGGCCGGACCGGCGAGCGCCAGCCCGGCCAGCCGGTCCGCGACTTCGGCCACCTCCACCGGCTGGTCCGGCACCCCGGCCGGGACGAGCAGGACGGGCGCCTTGGCCAGTCCGCCCAGGACCGAGACGAGCAGGTCATGGAACTGGGTCGTGCGCAGGATGGTCCAGCCGAGCCCCGACGCCTCGATCAGCCGCTCCACGGCCAGCTTGGTCCGGTAGTAGCCGAGCGGCACCCGGTCGACCCCGACGATGGAGATGTAGACCAGATGGCCCAGTCCGGCCCGCCGCGCCGCCGCGACGAGATGCTCGGCCGCCTTCTCGTCCCCGCCCCGCTGGCTGCTCGCGCAGTGCACCACGGTCTCCACACCGGCGAGCGCGGCGTCGAGCCCGCTGCCGCCCGCGCGCAGATCGACGGCGTACGGCTGTGCGTGCCGGCTGAGCACCCGCACCTCGCGCCCGTCCGCCCGCAGCCGTCGCGTCACGCACCGGCCGAGCGTGCCGGTTCCGCCGGTGACCAGGATCGTGGTCATGCTGTGTGTGTCCCTCCGGACTCCGGGCACCCCCCTTCGAGGCACCCTCCTTCCGATGGGACGGCGCGGACCTCGGTGAATGTGACATGCCCCGGCTGGTCCGGCCCGGCGCGGCGGCAGTCGGCGGCGGCCCGGCGGCGGGCAAGGGCCGTCGTCACCGCCGCCGGACCCGTCCGCACCCTAAAAGGACTAGACCAGAACGGTCAATGGTCTGGTCCAGGTCAAACGACCTCGTCCGCCCGCCAGTTGTCCGGCGTGACTGCGCGGCGCAAGGCCGGTGACACGCGCTGTGAGGGAGCCCACACCGCACACCTGTCTGGACGGCGGCCCGGCATGGCACACTGGCCCTGTACCAGAAGCAGCGCACTCCGGGGTCGGTGAAAGTCCGAACCGGCGGTTACAGTCCGCGACCCGGTCGCTTCCAGCGGCCGGTTGACCAGGTGAAATTCCTGGACCGACGGTTAAAGTCCGGATGGGAGGCAGTGCGCGGCGGGCGGGCATGCGTTGTTCCGTGTGCGCGCCGCCGTATCTGGGCGCGCCCCCGCGTGGACGCGTCCGTTCCGGCGACGCCCCGGTGTGTGCTCACCCGTAGATTCTGTCGTCATCGACAGGCCCCGGAGTCCGTGCCCGAAGAGGCAGGAGGACCCGGGAAGTGTTCACCGGAATCGTCGAAGAGCTGGGTGAGGTCACCGCCGTCGAGAACCTCGGCGACGCCTCCCGCTTCCGGCTCCGTGGCCCCGTCGTGACCGAGGGCGCGCAGCACGGCGACTCCATCGCCGTGAACGGGGTCTGTCTCACCGTCGTGGAGCACGAGGGCGACGAGTTCACCGCCGACGTGATGGCGGAGACCCTGAAGCGTTCCAGCCTCGGTGCGCTCACCGTCGGCTCCCGCGTCAACCTCGAACGCCCCACCGCCGTCGGCGCGCGCCTCGGCGGGCACATCGTGCAGGGCCATGTCGACGGCACCGGCCAGGTGCTGGCGCGCACTCCCTCCGAGAACTGGGAGATCGTCAAGATCTCGCTCCCGGCGGACCTCTCCCGCTACGTCGTCGAGAAGGGCTCCATCACCGTCGACGGCATCAGCCTCACCGTCGTCGAGGCCGGCCCCGACCACTTCACCGTCAGCCTCATCCCGACCACCCTCGGCCTGACCACGCTCGGCGTGAAGCAGCCCGGCGACCCGGTCAACCTGGAGGTCGACGTCATCGCCAAGTACGTCGAGCGGCTCCTCGGCGACCGCGCCCAGGGAGCCACCAAGTGAACTGGCTGAACTCCGAGGCCTTCACCCTCTTCGGCCAGCACATCATCTGGTCGGACATGGCCGGCAACATCCTCGGCCTGATCACCCTCGCCCTCGGCTGGCGCCGCTCCCTGTGGACCTGGCCCGTGCAGTTCCTCTCCGGCCTCGTCCTCTTCGCCGCCTTCTACGGCCATCTGACCGGCAGCGCCGGCAAGCAGGTCGTCGTCATGGCCGTGGCCCTGTACGGCTGGTGGCAGTGGCAGCGCACCAAGGACCGGTCCACGGACGGCCACATCACCCCCCGGTTCGCCACCTGGCGCGAGCGCACGGCGATGCTCGGCGCGGCCGCCGCCGGGACCGTCGCGGTCGCCCTGCTCTTCACGGCCTACCCGTCCCTGTCCTGGGACCCCTGGCCCGACGCCTACATCTTCGTCGGCACCCTCGTCGCCATGTACGCCCAGGCCAAGGGCATGGTCGAGTTCTGGATCGCCTGGCTGCTCGTCGACCTCGTCGGCGTCCCCCTCAACTTCGCCAACGGCTACGCCTTCTCCGGTTTCGTCTACGTCATCTACGGCGCACTCGTCCTGTGGGGCATGCGCGACTGGTGGCTGCGCTCCCGCAGGAGCCCGCAGCCCGTCCTGGAAGGAGCGCCGGCATGACCTCGGCACCGCTGCTGTACGACACCGCCGACCTTGAGGAGTTCCGCCTCGACCCCGTCGAGCGCGCCATCGCCGACATCGCGGCCGGCCGCCCGGTCGTCGTCGTGGACGACGAGGACCGGGAGAACGAGGGCGACCTCGTCATCGCGGCCGAACACGCCACCCCCGAGATCGTCGCGTTCATGATGAGCGAATGCCGGGGACTCATCTGCGCCCCCATGGAGCCCGAGGAGCTCGACCGGCTCCAGCTGCCGCAGATGGTCCAGGACAACACCGAGTCGATGAAGACCGCGTTCACCGTCTCCGTGGACGCCTCCGCCGCCCACGGCGTGACCACCGGCATCTCGGCCGCCGACCGTGCCACCACGCTCCAGCTGCTGGCCGGCGGCACCGCCGAGCCCACCGACTTCGTCCGCCCCGGCCACGTCTTCCCGCTGCGCGCCAGGCCCGGCGGGGTCCTGGTCCGCAACGGCCACACCGAGGCCGCCGTCGACCTCGCCCGGCTCGCGGGCCTGCGCCCGGCCGGTGCCATCGTGGAGATCGCCGGCGAGGACGGCCGTATGCTGCGGCTGCCCGAGCTGATCCCGTTCGCCCGCAAGCACGGGCTGTCGATCATCTCCATCGAGGACCTGATCGCCTACCGCCGCGGCAGCGAGCCCACCGTCCGCCGCGAGGCCGAGACCCGCCTGCCCACCGCGCACGGCACCTTCACCGCCTACGGCTACCGGTCCACCGTCGACGGCGTCGAGCACGTGGCCCTCGTGCACGGCGAGATCGGCGCCGGCGAGGACGTCCTGGTCCGCGTCCACTCCGAATGCCTCACCGGGGACGTCTTCTCGTCCCTGCGCTGCGACTGCGGCCCCCAGCTGGACACCGCCCTCGAACGGATCCAGGCCGAGGGCAGGGGAGTGGTGGTCTACCTGCGCGGCCACGAGGGGCGCGGCATCGGACTGCTCTCCAAGCTGCGGGCGTACGAACTCCAGGAGCGGGGCCGCGACACCCTCGACGCCAACCTCGAACTCGGGCTGCCCGCCGACGCCCGCGACTACGGCGCCGGCGCGCAGATCCTCGCCGACCTCGGTGTGCGCAGCGTCCGCCTGATGACCAACAACCCCGAGAAGACCGACGCACTGCTGCGCCACGGCCTCAAGGTCAGCAGCCGTGAGCCGATGCCGATCGAGGCGGGCGAGCACAACCTCCGCTACCTGCGCACCAAGCGGGACCGGATGGGGCACGACCTGCCCTGGCTGGACACACCTGCCGTATCCACCTGCGGCAATCAGTAAGCAAGCGAGAAAGCACTTAGGAGAGACGTGAGCGGCAAGGGTGCACCGGAACTGTCCGTACGCAACGCGAGCGACCTCAGGGTCGCCGTCATCGCGGCGCAGTGGCACGAGAAGGTGATGGACGGTCTGGTGAACGGCGCCCTGCGCGCCCTGCACGACCTGGGCATCGACGAGCCGACCCTGATCCGGGTCCCCGGCAGCTTCGAACTTCCGGTCGCCGCCAAGGTGCTGGCCGGGCGCGGCTACGACGCCGTGGTCGCCCTCGGTGTCGTCATCCGCGGCGGCACCCCTCACTTCGACTACGTGTGCCAGGGAGTCACCCAGGGCCTCACCCAGGTCAGCGTCGAGACCGGCGTCCCCGTTGGCTTCGGCGTGCTCACCTGCGACACCGAGGAGCAGGCCCTGGACCGGGCCGGCATCGAGGGCTCCACCGAGGACAAGGGCCACGAGGCGGTGACGGCCGCCGTGGCGACAGCGGCCACGCTCCGCTCAGTATCTGAACCCTGGCACTGAGGTACGGACCGAACCGCGTAGGGTGGGCACCACCATGTCCAAGAAGACGTTCGAGGAGCTCTTCACCGAGCTCCAGCACAAGGCCGCCCACGGCGATCCCGCCACCTCCCGCACCGCAGAGCTGGTCGGCAAGGGTGTCCATGCCATCGGCAAGAAGGTCGTCGAAGAGGCCGCCGAGGTCTGGATGGCCGCCGAGTACGAGGGCAAGGAGGCGGCCGCCGAGGAGATCTCGCAGCTGCTGTACCACGTCCAGGTGATGATGGTCGCCCGCGGGATCTCCCTGGACGACGTCTACGCCCACCTCTGAGCCGTACCCGCACACAGTCCCGTAGAGAACGAGCAAAGGAAGCCGACCTCATGCTGCGCATCGCCGTCCCCAACAAGGGTTCACTGTCCGGCCCTGCGGCGGAGATGCTGCATGAGGCCGGCTACCAGCAGCGCCGGGAGTCCAAGGAGCTGCGGATCGTCGACCCGGAGAACGAGGTCGAGTTCTTCTACCTCCGCCCCCGCGACATCGCGATCTACGTCGCCTCCGGCCGCCTCGACCTGGGCGTCACCGGCCGCGACCTGCTGATCGACTCCGGCGCCGACGCCGAGGAGATCCTGCCGCTCGGCTTCGCCCGCTCGACGTTCCGCTTCGCCGCCAAGCCGGGCACCGCGAACGGCATCGAGGACCTGAAGGGCAGGACGGTCGCCACGTCGTACGAGGGGATCGTGGCGGGGCACCTCGCCGACAGCGGCGTCGACGCCTCCGTCGTCCACCTGGACGGCGCCGTCGAGACCGCCATCGAGCTGGGCGTCGCCGAGGTCATCGCCGACGTCGTGGAGACCGGCACCAGCCTGCGCAACGCGGGCCTGGAGGTCTTCGGCGAGCCGATCATGAAGTCCGAGGCCATCGTCATCCGCCGCACCGGCGCCGACGGCGAGGAACCGAAGGTCCAGCAGTTCCTGCGCCGCCTCCAGGGCGTCCTGGTCGCGCGGACCTACGTGATGATGGACTACGACTGCCGCGTCGAGCAGCTGGAGAAGGCCGTCGCGCTCACCCCCGGGCTGGAGTCCCCGACCGTCTCCCCACTGCACAACGAGGGCTGGGTCGCCGTCCGCGCCATGGTCCCCGCCAAGGAGGCGCAGCGGATCATGGACGACCTCTACTCCATCGGTGCCCGCGCCATCCTCACCACGGCCATCCACGCCTGCCGCCTGTAAGGGGTACGCACCGCGATGTCCGACACTCCCACCCTCCCCTCGCTTCCCGTCACCTTCCGGCCGGGCCACACCCGGGCCATCCTGCTCACCGCCGGTGTCGCGATCTTCCTGACCATCTCCGGGGTCGCCCTGCTGCTGGAGCAGCTGGGCCCGGGGGAGCGGGCCAGCTTCGTCGTCACCGGGGCGCTGATCTTCTGGGTGCTGGCCCAGCTGGCCCGGGTGAAGGTCGTCGCCGACGAGTCCGGCGTCACCGTGGTGAACATCGCCAGCAAACGGCGCCTGGACTGGGCGGAGATCCTTCAGGTGAACCTCCGTCCGGGCGACCCGTGGGTGTTCCTCAACCTCAGCGACGGCACCAGCCTGCCCGCGCTCGGCATCCAGCCGGGCCTCGCCAAGCAGCGTGCCATCGCCGACGCCAAGGCGCTGCGAGCCCTCGCCGAAGCCCGCTCCACGACCCACCCGGTCGAAGATCAGGGCTGACTCGGGGGCGCCCACCCTGCCCGAGTGGCCCCTGTCTTGATTAATCTGGTGGCGGAGGCCTCTTCGCTGCGCCTCCGCCCCTGCGTGCCGCCCGGTGCCAGGGGTTCCTGCTACCCGAGGAGTGACTCCCTCCAGCGATGGACGGATCGTCCTGTAGTACCTGCGCCGCCCCGACCCGACATACCGGGAAGGCGGTGGCAGCGTGACCATCCCCCTGCTGCTCCTCGGAGCGGCCTTCCTGCTCATCCTCGCCAACGGCTTCTTCGTGGCCGCGGAATTCGGCCTGGTGACGGTCGAGGCGACGGACGCCGAGAAGGCCGCCGCCGAGGGCGACCGACGGGCCCGTAGGGTCGCCGAGTCGCTCAAGGAGCTGTCCTTCCAGCTCTCCGGCACCCAGCTCGGCATCACCATCACCTCGCTGGTCGTCGGCATGCTCGCCGAACCGGCGCTGGCCCGGCTGCTGCACGGCCCGTTCGCCGCGCTCGGCATCCCCGGCGGAGCCGTCTCCGGCGTCGCCGTGGTCGTCGGCATGCTGCTGGCCTCCGCGATCCAGATGGTGATCGGCGAACTCGTGCCCAAGAACTGGGCGGTGTCCAAGCCGCTGCAGGTCGCGCGGTTCGTGGCCGGCCCGCAGCACCACTTCTCCCGCCTGTTCCGCCCGGTGATCGCCGCGCTCAACACGGTCGCCAACCGGCTGGTGCGCGCGCTCGGCGTCGAGCCCGCCGACGAACTGGCCTCCGCCCGCACCCCGGGCGAACTCGTCTCCCTGGCCCGCCACTCCGCCCAGGCCGGCGCCCTGGAACAGGACACGGCCGACCTGTTCGTCCGCACCCTGTCCCTGGGCGAGCTGACCGCGCAGCACGTCATGACCCCGCGCGTGAAGGTCAGTGCCCTGCAGGACACGGCCACCGCCGAGGACGTCGTCAACCTCACCCGGGCCACCGGCCTGTCCCGCTTCCCCGTCTACCGGGAGAAGATCGACGACGTCGTCGGCATGGCCCACCTCAAGGACGCGCTGGCGGTCCCCGTGCAGGACCGGCTGCGCACCCCGGTCGGCCGGATCGCCCGCAAGGCGCTCCTCGTCCCCGAGACCCTGCCCGTCCAGCCGCTCCTCGCGCGACTGCGCAGCGAGCAGCCGATCGCGGTCGTCGTCGACGAGTACGGCGGCACGGCTGGCGTGGTCACCCTGGAGGACATCGTCGAGGAACTCGTCGGCGAGGTCCGCGACGAGCACGACGCCAAGGACGTGCCCGAGCTGCTCCCGGCCCCGCCCGAGGACGGCAGTCCCGCCTGGGACGTGGACGGCAGCTGCCGCGTCGACATCCTGCAGCGCATAGGCCTCGACGTGCCCGAGGGGCCGTACGAGACGGTCGCCGGACTGGTCGCCGACCTGCTCGGCCGGATCCCTGCCCCCGGCGACCGCGCCGAACTGCCCGGCTGGCGGCTCTCGGTCCGCCAGGTCGGCCACTACCGCGCCGAACGGGTCCGCCTGGTCAGGACGGTCCCGGCGGTCAACGTGGTGGAGGCCGTGCGATGAGCGTCCTCCAACTGGTCTTCGCCGCGCTGCTCGTGCTCGCCAACGGCTTCTTCGTCGGCGCCGAGTTCGCGCTGGTCTCCGTCCGCCGCAGCCAGATCGAACCGCTCGGCACCGCCCGCGCCCGCCAGGTGCTGTACGGCCTGGAGCGGCTGCCGCAGATGATGGCCGCGGCCCAGTTCGGCATCACCGTCTGCTCCCTGACGCTGGGCGCGGTGGCCGAGCCGACGGTGGCGCGGCTGCTGGAACCGGTGTTCGCGGCGGTGCACCTGCCCGACGGCGTGATCCATCCGCTCGGCTATGTGATCGCGTTGGCCGCGGTGGTCTTCTTCCACCTGGTCATCGGCGAGATGGTGCCGAAGAACCTGGCGATGGCCGCCCCCGAGAAGGCGGCGCTCTGGCTGAGCCCGGGCCTGGTCTACTTCGCCCGCCTGTGCAAGCCGATCACGGCGTCCCTCGGCGCCTGCGCCCAGGCCGTCCTGCGGCTCTTCCGGGTCGAGCCCAAGGACGAGGTGGAGGCCGTGGTCACCAGCGAGCAGCTCAACCGTCTGCTGGAGGACTCCGGCCAGGCGGGCCTGCTCGGCCCCGAGGAGCGGGAACGCCTGGAGGACGCGCTGGAACTGGGCTCCCGTCCGGTGACGGACGTCCTGCTGCGCCGGGAGTCGCTGGTCACGGTGAACCCGGCGGTCACCCCGGGACAGATCGTCGAGCTCACGGCCCGTACGGGGTACTCCCGCTTCCCGGTCGCCGCGACGGACAAGGGCCCCTTCATGGGGTACGTCCACGTCAAGGACGTCCTGGACCTGGAGGACTCCGACCGTGCGGTGCCGCAGCACGTGTGGCGCCCCATGGCGACCCTGCGGGCCGAGCTGCCGCTCGACGACGCGCTGACGGTGATGCGCCGGGCGGCCACGCACTTGGCCCAGGTCGCCGACGCGTCCGGCAAGGTGCTGGGGCTCGTCGCCCTGGAGGACGTGCTGGAGATGCTGGTCGGTGAGGTGCGGGATCCGGCGCACCGAGAGATGCCCGACGTGAGACTGACGGAGCCCAGGGTGAGCGGGGAGCCTGAGGGAGCGCTCGCCTAGGACCTCGGACGGTGGCGGGGAGCCGTGCGGCTGCCGGTGCGTCGTGGCTGGTCGCGCGGTTTCCCGCGCCCCTGGGGAAGCCGACCGGCCGCAGCCCACCGGCACCTACAGGGCCGACGGATCCTGAGGGCCCCGGCCCGACAGCACCTCCCCGTACGCCTGCATCAGGTCGGGCAACCGCAGCGTCGCCAGGTCCTCCCGGGACAGGGAACCCGCATACGTCGACAGCCGCAGATCCCGGTACGCACAGCTCTTCTCGTACAGCGTCCGCAGGAACCGCCCGTTCCCCAACTCGTCGATCCACCCCTGATCGACCACGTGCGCGGCGATCGAGCGCAGCTCCTCCAGCGCCTCCTCGTCCCACACGTCCCCGTTCTCGGAGGCCAGCACCTTGCCGATCTCGGTGAGTTCCAGCGGCCGGTAGGAGGGGAAGTCGACCCGGGTCGTGAAGCGGGAGGACAGCCCGGGGTTCGCGGCCAGCAGGCGGTCCATGCCCTCCGGGTAGCCGGCGAGGATCACCACCAGGTGGTCCCGGTTGTCCTCCGCCCGCTTCAGCAGCACCTGCAAGGCCTCGTCGCCGTACGCGTCGCCCTTGCCGTAGCCCGAGTTGGACAGCGAGTACGCCTCGTCCACGAACAGCACTCCGCCGATCGCGGAGTCGATCAGCTCGTTGGCCTTCACGGCCGTCTGCCCGAGGTACTCGCCGACCAGGTCGGCCCGCTGCGCCTCGACCAGGTGGTCACCGCCGAGCAGCCCGAGGGCGTAGAAGACCCGGCCGAGGATCCGGGCCACCGTCGTCTTCCCGGTCCCCGACGGCCCCGAGAAGACGAAGTGCCGTTTCGGCGGCTGCACCGGCAGCCCCTGCCCGGCCCGCAGCCGGGCCATGTTCAACTGCGCGGACAACGCCTTGACCTGGCGTTTCACCGGCTCCAGCCCCACCATGCGCTCCAGCTCGGCGAGCGCCTGGGCCAACAGGGCGGGATCGGTCGGTCCGGCGGGGAGCGGCGAGGACGCGACCCCCGTCTTCGTCCGCACCGCCGGATCGGTCACCGAAGGCAGGGGCCCCGTCGGCAGGTCCGGCTCCGGCAGCCGCAGATCCCGGCCCTCGGTGCCGAAGACCGGGTCGTACCCGTCCGGGCCGTCCACGCTGTCCTGTCCGGCACCCGTCAGGGTGATCGCGGCGAGGTCGGCGGTGTCGTCGTACCCGTCGCCCTCGGCGATCGCCGCGAGCCGCGCCGAGGTGTCCATGAACGCCGGGTCGACGCGGTGCACGGCCCGGTACAGGGGGAGCGCCGCGGCGCTGCGGCCCGTGCCCTCGTGCGCCCGGGCCAGCCAGTAGCGCAGCTCCTTGCGCTGCGGCTGCTCACTGCGGCAGCGCATCAGCGCCGCCGACAGCAGCGGCTCGGCCTGGCCGTACATCTCCAGCCGGACCCGCGCCATGCCGCCGAACAGGCCCGCCTCGATGCCGAGCATGGGATCGTCCAGCAGCGGGTCGGTGTGCCGTACCAGCTGGTCCCAGTCCTTCACCAGATAGGAGCGGCAGGCGTGCAGAAAGCGGACCTGGGGGTCGGCGTCGACCGGGGGCAGTCCGGCGAGGGCGCGGTCCAGCTCGGGCACGTGCCGGCCGTCCAGCCAGTGCGAGGCGTGCGCCAGCAGCAGATCACGCGGGCTCTCCAGCACCGGTTGCACCCACCAGCCCAGCCAGTACCAGGAGTTGAGGGTACGGCGGTGCCGGGCGCGCTGTTCGCCGAAGCGGTCGCGGTGCCGGAACATCCTGAGCAGCGAGGTCGTCGTGTCGACCCGGAGCGCGTGCAGTCCGAGCCAGCCGTCCGCCATCCCCGGGTCCATCCGCACCGCGGTGCGGAACTCCTCCTCCGCCTGCGGATAGGCGCCCATGGTGTAGGCGTCCACCCCCCGCAGCCAGGCCAGGTCGGCGGGGGCCTCGGGGCCCTGCGTGCCGAAGTCCATCCCGTCCCCCCACAGACCGTGCCCCCGTGGTTCACCACCGGGCAGTCGCCCGACGGCCGCCGCGCATCGAACCGCCGTGCCCCGGACCGGAGTTACCCGGGCGCGAGGCAGCCGCGAAGGTCGCACCGAGGGCATCGTACCCGCGTGCAGACCGCGTGCCGAAGGGTGCCGCGCAGGCCGTTTGACGAGGTGGGAGCAGACGGGGCGCACAGGGCTTCGTGACCGAGGGTGAGCGGATCGGTGCGCCGGGCGGCCGGAAAAGCGTCCGCGGGCAGAACGAAGCCCCCGATCACGGGGGAACAACCGGGGGCTTCGCGTCTGGGAGCGGCTCCGAAAGGCCGCACATTGAGAACGTAAGACCTGTACGGCCCCCGGGTCAAGCCGAGTTGAGGCCTTCGGGGAAGTTCGTCCGCACGGGTCTTCACATCTTCACCACGACGCGGAGGGTCCGTCACTCTGGGTCATGCTCTGGTCCGACCCAGGGGTTGACGCCGGCCCCGGCAGCACCTCATACCCCTCGGGTGTCTGGTGCACCAGAAGATCCGCATGGGGGCGCGAGGGGTCCACGGCGAAGTGCGCGCGCTCCGCCGCCACCCAGCCGTCCCAGAACTCCCTCTGCTCCGCCCCGTCCCGCAGCCGGCCGCGCGTCCAGGACTCCTCCCGGGGCAGCTCCATCCACAGCAGCAGGGCCAGGTGCGGCCGCAGCGCCCGGCGGCCCGCGCCGACACCCTCGACCAGGACCACCGGCGCCGCCGGCAGCGGGCGGGGCGCGGTGAACGTACGGGTCCGCCAGTCGTACGGCGTGTAGTGCCCGCTCTCGCCGCGGGCGAGCGGCTGGATCACCTGGGTCATGAGCCGGTCGGTCCACTCGAAGAGCTGCTCGTGGCTGGCGATGTCGTCCAGATGCAGTACCGGAGCCCCGCCGAGCGCCGCGGCCAGGTGCCCGGCGAAGGTGGACTTTCCCGAGCCGGCGTGCCCGTCGACGCCGATCAGCCGGACCGGCCCGACGGAGGGGGGAAGCCCGCGCAGCCGGGCGGCGAGGTCGCGAATGATGGTTCCCCGGTGTGGGTCGGTGTGGGCGGTTTTCCGGAAACAGTGTAGTAGCACCCATAGCGGCCGGACCGCCGAGGCCGCCGCACCCGAAAACGTCTGGGTTTGAATCATCGGCTGGCAGCCAGCCAATGGCTCGGATAAACATTCGCGATTCCCCTGACCGATATGTCGAATTCGGCGTTCCGGGTGCGCCCGTAGCTGAGTAAGGTGCCTCCAGCGCAACCGGTGTGCGTCGTATGGGAACGGGCAGGGGGACATGGCCGCGGGGCTATTCGAAGGGCACTATGTGTGGCATCCGGCGGCCGACGACCGTGTCCTGGCGAGTGTATGCGTCGATGTGCGCGCCGGGCGTTATCGATACGCGTACGAGGCCCTCGCCGAGACGCGTTCCGACTTCGCCCTGCGCGCCCACCGCTCGCTGGTCCTCGCCTCCGAGGCGGCCGGCACCGATCTGGTCGAGCGCTGGCTCGCCGAGGAGCCGACGCCCGAGGCAGCGCTGATGTGGGCCCGGGTCGCGGTGCAGCGCGCGCTGCGGGCCGCCGACGCGCGCGACGAACGCGCCGAGGCGCTGGAGCGGATCGCGCTCACCGCCTGCGACCGGGCCGCCGCCCTGGCCCCCGGGGATCCCACGCCCTGGGTCGCCAAGCTCGCCATGGCCCGGCTGCACCGGCTGCGCGACCCGGCGCCGCAGGGCCTGCTGACCGCACCGCCCGGTCCCTGGCGGCTGTTCGCGCACATCCTGTCCCTGGACCCCTGGCACCGCGAGGGCCACCACCGCTTCCTGTCGTGCTTCTTCACGCGCTACGGCGGTTCGGTCAACGCGGCCTGGGACGTGGCCGCCTTCCTCAGCCAGCGGGCGCCCGCCGACTCAGCCCTGCGGCTGCTGCCGCTGGTGGCCCTGGTGGAGAGCTACAACCCCACCCAGCTGCTCGCCGACCGTGTCTGGGAACAGCCGCAGTGGCGCTCCACCGCGCTGGCGATCTACCACAACTGGCTGCCGGCGGTCGCCGGTTACCGCTTCACGCCGGTGCTCGACCTGGCCTACCTCGCGCATGCGCTGGTGATGGCCCAGCGCGAGTTCGAGGCCCGGGCGGTGTTCGCGGCGATGGGTCCGTACGCCTCACGCATGCCCTGGAGCGCCTTCGGCGACCCCGCCGAACAGCTCTCCCGGGCCCGGCGTGCCTGCGGCCTGCCCGTCCCGTGACCCGACCGACCCTCTTCGTTCGTCCCCGCTCCCCATCGAGAGAAAGGCCGATCTGTGTCGGAACGTATGCCGACCCCACGGGCGAAGGCCCGCGCGGGAGAAGACCCGGTCGTGCTCGACGACGACGCGACCCTGCACGCGATGGGTTATCCGCGGAAACTCACCCGACGCTTCCAGGCGTTCGACAATTTCGCGATCTCCTTCACCATCATCAATATCCTCTCGGGTATTTTCTCGTCCTTCGGATTCGGTATGAATGCGGGCGGCCCCCGTATCCTCGTGTTCGGCTGGATAGGCGTCTGCGTCATGGTGCTGCTCATCGGCGCGGCCATGGCGGAAGTCGCCTCGGCCTATCCGACGAGCGGTGCGCTCTATTTCTCCGCCGGTAAACTTGCAAAGCGGCACAAGGGGGCCTGGTCCTGGTACACGGGCTGGCTGAACTTCGTCGGCCAGATCGGCGGCACCGCCGCCACCGGCTACGCGGCCGCCACCTTCGTCCAGGCCTTCATCCAGCTGCAGTGGCCCTCCTACCAGCCGACCACGCACCAGACCGTGCTGATCACGGCCCTGATCATCGTCGTGCACGGCCTCGCCAACACCTACACCGTCCAGCTCGTCGCCGTGCTGAACCGCATTTCCGTGTGGTGGCTGCTGATCGGACTCGTGGTGATCGTGGGTGCACTCATCGTGATGCCCGATCACCATCAGCCGGCGTCGTTCGTGATGCATTTCGCGAACAACACCGGCTTCACGAGCGGACTTTACGGGGGCATGCTCGGCCTGCTGGTCACCAGCTGGACGTTCACCGGGTTCGACGGCAGCTTCCACATGTCCGAGGAAACGGTCCGCGCCACCGTCAACGCGCCCAAGGGGATCACCCGCGCCATCGGCTATTCGGCGATCACCGGTCTCATCCTGATGCTGGCACTGGTCTACAGCATTGGCGACTACGCCAAGGTGGCCGGCTCCAGTGCGCCGCCGGTCCAGATTCTCATCGACGGCCTGGGACTGGGCGCCGCAAAGGTCATGCTCCTCATCGTCATCGGCGCGATGCTCTTCTGCGGTCTCGCCAACCTCACCAGCAACACCCGGCAGATCTTCGCCTTCTCCCGCGACGGAGCCATGCCCGGCTCCCGCTGGTGGCACTCGGTCTCGCCGCGCACCCGTACGCCCGTGAAGGCGGTGTGGCTCGCGGTGGTCTGCTCGGTGGCGCTGGTGGTGCCCGGCTGGTGGTCCCACACCGCCTTCACCGCCATCGTCAGCGTCAACGTGGTCGGCCTCTTCCTCGCCTACGCCGTGCCGGTCTTCCTGCGGCTGCGGCTCGGCGGCGGGTTCCAGCCGGGGCCCTGGCACCTGGGCCGCTGGGGCCGGCCGGTCGGCTGGCTCGCGGTGATCTGGATCGTGTTCAGCAGCGTCCTGTTCATGCTGCCGCAGGCCTCGCCCGTCACCGCCGACACCTTCAACTACGCGCCGGTCGCGCTCGCGGTCGTGCTGGTCGTGGCGACGGTGTGGTGGTTCGCCACGGCCCGCCGGCGCTTCCAGGGACCGGTCAGCTACGGCCGCCCCGACGAGGTCGCGGCGATGGATCTGGTCTGACCCCGAGCCGTTCGAAGAGGCGTACGGCTCGGGTGTTGCGGGGAACTGTGCGGCTGCCGGTCAGTGGCGGGCTGGTCGCGCGGTTCCCCGCGCCCCTCAGGGGAGCCGCAGGCCCGGTCGGTTCCAGGAGGCTGCCTCCACTGGACCAGACCAATAGTCGTGGCGCGCGCATGCGCCGAAGTGCTGGCAGGGGCATGCCCGCTGCTCCATAGTGGGCGCACACGTGCAGCAGATCAGCCCCGACCCGGACACTTGGGGGAAGCGCGCCCATGAACCGAGCCCGACAGCCGTCCCGCAGAACCGTCCTGACCGCCGCCGTCGCCGCGGCGGTGGCCGGCGGAACGGCCCCCGCCGCTGCCGCCGCCGACGATCCCGACCGGCCGCAGGCCCGCCCGATCGACTACCAGGCCTGGACCACGTACCGCGAGTGGCGCCTCGGTGCCGCCCAGGGCGTCCGCACCGTGGCCGGCGCCCGCCCCGGCGTCGTGATCGGCACCCCGGCCGGCCGCAGCGACTACACCGACCCGCACACCGGCACCACCGCCACCTGGGAGTACGCCACCTGGACCGGCCCGGTCCACCGGCTCGCCGTCCCCGCCACCGAACTCGTCGCCTCCTGGAACGCCCACACCCCCGACGGCACCTGGCTCCAGGTCGAGCTGCAGGGCACGTACTCCGACGGCACCGGGACCCCCTGGTACGTGATGGGCCGCTGGGCGTCCGGTGACCTGGACATCAAGCGCACCTCGGTGGACGGCCAGACGGACGGCAGGAGCAGCATCTCGACCGACACCTTCGCCATCGACGACGCGAGCACCGGCCTGCGCCTGTCGTCGTACCGGCTGCGCCTCACCCTCTACCGCAAGCCCGGCACGGGTCTGACGCCCACCGTGTGGCGGCTCGGCGCCATGGGATCGGACATCCCCGACCGCTTCACCGTCCCCGCCTCCGCCCCTGGCCTGGCCCGTGAGCTGGCCGTCCCGCGCTACTCGCAGGAGATCCACAAGGGCCAGTACCCGGAGTACGACAACGGCGGCGAGGCCTGGTGCAGCCCGACCTCCTCGCAAATGATCATCGAGTACTGGGGCGGCCGGCTCACTCCCGGGCAGCTGTCCTGGGTCGACCCCTCCTACGCCGATCCGCAGGTCGACCACGCCGCCCGCTTCACCTACGACTACCAGTACGAGGGCTGCGGCAACTGGCCGTTCAACGCGGCCTACGCGGCCACGTTCCCGGACCTCCAGGGTGTGGTCACGCGGCTCACCTCGCTCACCGACCTGGAGACGCTGATCGCGGCCGGCATCCCGGCCATAACGTCGCAGTCGTTCCTGAAGACGGAGCTGACCGGCGCCGGCTACGGCACCGCCGGCCATCTGATGACCGTGATCGGGTTCACGGCGGACGGCGACGTGATCGCCAACGACCCCGCCTCGGCGAGCGACGACGCGGTACGGCGGGTCTATCTGCGCCGGGAGTTCGAGAACATCTGGCTCAGGACCAAGCGGTACAACGCCTCGGGCAAGGTCGTCTCCGGCCCAGGAGGGGTCTGCTACCTCTACTTCCCGGCCCACCCGAGCCCGCGCCAGCGCAGGGCGCTCGCGGCGGTGGGCGTGCGCTGACCCGGCCCCTGTGAGCAACGTCTCCGCCGCAGACGCCGTCGCGGGTGGCAAGGTGGACAAATGGGTGGGGGGATTCCGCTCAGTACGTCCGACCTCTGTGAGAGACCATGACCGCACACCCGGCCACCGCCACCCGCGTCCGCACCGGCGGGCCCCAGGAAGACGGCCCGAAGATCCTGGAACACGCCATGGGCTGGGTCCTCGTCGCGGTGATCGCGATGCTCGTGACCCAGGTGGGTCTGCTCTGACCGAGCCGCGTGCGGCAGGCATGTTCTGACATACTGCGGACGTCCCGCCGGCCTCCCAGACCAGGGTCGAAATTGAATATGCCTCAGCAGCGTGCCGCCGTCCGCCCCCGGGTGCACGGTACCGAGCGCTCGGTGGCGCGTCGCGCCGAACTCATCGCCATCGGGCGGAAGTTGTTCGCCGACACGTCCTACGACGCGCTGTCCATGGACGACATCGCCCGCCAGGCGCATGTCGCCAAGGGGCTGATCTACTACTACTTCCGGTCCAAGCGCGGCTACTACCTGGCGATCATCCAGGACTCCGTCGCCGACCTGGTCACCTCCGCCGCGGGCGGTCCGGAGATGCCCGCCGTGGACCGCGTCCAGCGCACCATCGACGGCTATCTGCACTACGCCGAGCACCACCAGGCCGCCTACCGCACCATCGTCAGCGGCGGCGTCGGCTTCGACGCCGAGGTGCACGCGATCCGGGACGGCGTGCGCGAGGCCATCATCGCCACCATCGCCGAAGGGGCCTACGGCCGCGGCGACATCCCTCCGCTGGCCCGGATGGGCCTGCTCTCCTGGGTGTGCGGCGTCGAGGGCGCGACGCTGGACTGGATCGACCGCCCCGAGCTGTCCCGCGCCACCATGCGCGAGCTGCTGGTGAAGACGCTCGGCGGAGCCCTGCGCGCCGTCGAGGAACTGGACCCCGCCTACCCGGCGCCGCAGCCGGCCCGTCGAGACCGCTGACCCAGCGGAGCGGAAGCTCACTCAGGGTGACGTCGATTTTCCTGAAGTAAGCGGTCGTTAACTGGTGACGCGAGGTCGCCGATCGGGCATACTCACAGCGCACAGCCGCTGGTCAGCCGCTTCCGAGACCCGGGAGCGGGCACCTTCGGCCATCACGGAACGACCAGGCGGACCGCCCCCACCCGACGGGCCCAGACCGCCGGCGCCCGAACAGGGAGGAGACCGACGCCATGTCCGACCGCGACCCGCAGCCGGTGGAGCGTCAACTGCCCACGGAGGAGGCGCGGGATCTGCTCGCGCTCGTCCGGGACATCGCCCAGCGCGAGATCGCGCCGAAGGCGGCAGAGGAGGAGGACGCGGGACGCTTCCCGCGCGAGGTCTTCACCCTGCTCTCCGAGTCGGGCCTGCTCGGCCTGCCCTACGACGCCGAGTACGGCGGCGGCGACCAGCCCTACGAGGTCTACCTCCAGGTTCTGGAAGAGCTGGCCGCGGCCCGGCTCACCGTGGGCCTCGGCGTCAGCGTGCACACGCTCGCCTGCTACGGGCTCGCGACCTACGGCACCAAGCAGCAGCAGATCGAGCATCTGCCCGCGATGCTCGGCGGCGGCCTGCTGGGCGCGTACTGCCTCTCCGAGCCGTCCGCCGGTTCCGACGCCGCGTCGCTGCGTACGAAGGCACTCGCGGAGGGCGACGCATGGGTGATCAACGGCACCAAGGCCTGGATCACGCACGGCGGCATCGCCGACTTCTACACCGTGATGGCCCGCACCGGCGAGGAGGGCCCGCGCGGGATCACCGCCTTCCTGGTCCCCGGGGACGCCCCGGGCCTGAGCGGGGCCCTGCCCGAGAAGAAGATGGGCATGAAGGGCTCGCCCACCGCACAGGTCCACTTCGACGGCGTCCGGGTCGGCGACGACCGCCGGATCGGCGAGGAGGGCCAGGGCTTCTCCATCGCCCTGTCCGCCCTCGACTCCGGCCGGCTCGGCATCGCCGCCTGCGCGATCGGCCTCGCCCAGGCCGCACTGGACGAGGCGGTCGGCTACGCCACCCAGCGCCGGCAGTTCGGCCGTCCCATCGCCGACTTCCAGGGCCTGCGCTTCATGCTCGCCGACATGGCCACCCAGATCGAGGCCGGCCGCGCGCTCTACCTCGCGGCGGCCCGGCTGCGCGACGCCGGCAGGCCGTTCGCCAAGCAGGCCGCCATGGCCAAGCTGCACTGCACCGACACGGCCATGAAGGTCACCACGGACGCCGTGCAGATACTCGGGGGGTACGGCTACACCGCCGACTTCCCGGCCGAGCGCTATATGCGCGAGGCCAAGGTGCTGCAGATCGTCGAGGGCACCAACCAGATCCAGCGGATGGTCATCGCCCGTCACGTGGCGGGACCCGAAGGTCGCTGAACTGGCCCGTGCGGACCGTCGGCGCCGCCAGCCTGATCCACTCCGGGTCATGGCGGCCCGGCAGGGTCCGGCCCCGGTCGGCCCAGGTCCGCATGAGATCGCGGTAGATGGGCGGGTCCTGCGGCAGGGGCGGCGGAACCGATTCTGCGGGGCGGGGCACGAAGATGCGGCGCTGACGCCCGGTGGCCGTGTACATGGGGGTCATACCCGGGCAACGCGGCAGCGGCCGGGCAGGTCACCACCCGGCGGTATCGAGCGTCAGTTCAGGCCCGTCCGGTTCCCCCTCTGGCCACCTCCGGTCAACTGACGTACCGTCAGCCGACCATCGTTCAGGGGGTGCCCGTGGCCGACGACCGTCCCGTACCGCTCGACGAATACCCGGTGCACCAGGTGCCGCTGTCCATGAAGCACGTGGCGACCGGGGACCGAAACGCCTACGACCGCTGCATCTTCCACGTCCTCGACCACGCCGGGCGCGCCCTGCTCATCCTCGGCCTCGGCGTCTATCCCAACCTGGGCGTGATCGACGCCTACGCCACCCTGCGCACCGGGGACACCCTGCACGCCGTTCGCGCCTCCGACGCCCTGGGCGATGACCGGATGCGGCTCGCCGTCGGTCCGCTGCGCATCGAGGTACCGCGCCCGCTGACGGAGCTGCGCCTGATCTGCGAGGACGAGCAGCTGTCGTACGACCTCACCTGGACGGCCGCCTTCCCCGCCCTCTGGGAGCCGCACCATCTGCAGCGCCGGGGAGACCGGCTCACCCTGGAGGGGCGCCGCTTCGTCCAGGCGGGCACCGCGGCGGGCGTGATCCGGGCCGGGGGAGAGGAGTTCCGGGTCACCGCCGACGACTGGACCGGCACCCGGGACCGCAGCTGGGGGGTCCGGCCGGTACCCGGTGAGGACGGCGGGCGGCTCGCCGCGGACCACCCCACCGAGGGCTTCCACTGGATCTGGTGCCCGGTCCGCTTCGAGGACCGCTTCCTGATGGTCATCACCCAGGAGGACGCCGACGGCCACCGCTCCCTGAACGACGCCACCCTCGTCCGGCCGGGCCGCCGCGACCGCCAACTGGGCTGGCCGCAGGCCGAGATCACCTACCGCTCCGGGACCCGCCACCCGGAGCGGGCGGTCATCCACCTCGGCGACGCCCGAGCACCGCGGAGGCTGGAGGCCGAGATCCTGAACTCCTCGCCGCTCGCGCTCGGCGCGGGCTATCCCCCGGCGGACGACTGGCAGCACGGGACCTGGCGGGGCCCCGGCTGGACCGACCGCCGTACCTACGACATGACCCTGCCCCACCCCCTGGCCGCCTACGGCGTCACCGACCACTCCGCCCGCTTCCGGCTCGACGGGCACACCGGTTACGGCATCTTCGAACACGGCTCGTTCGGCCGGCACGACCCGAGCGGCTTCACCGGCTTCGACTCGGTCGCACCCTGAGGGAGGAACCCGGCATGGCGACGGCACCGCGTCCGCGCACCACCACCCGCGACCCCGAGGACCTCGCCCGGCGCCTCACCGCCTGGCTCGACGTCCGGCTGCCCGGCGCCAAGGCCACCGGCGTCACCGTCCCGGCCTCGAACGGCATGTCCAGCGAGACCCTGCTGTTCGACATCGAACACCCCGAAGCCCCCTGCCGGGCCTGCGCGTTGAGGCTGGCGGCGGACCCGCGGGCGTACACCGTCTTCCCCGAGTACGACATGGCCCGCCAGTACCGCACCCTGCGCCTGGTGGCCGAGCGTACGGACGTGCCCGTGCCCCGGGTGCTGTGGCTGGAGGAGGATCCGGCCCCGCTAGGGGCGCCGTTCTTCGTCATGGAGCGGGTCGCCGGACGCGTGCCCCCGGACGTCATGCCGTACACCTACGAGGGCAGTTGGCTGCAGCGCGCCGGCGACGCCGAACGCGAGCACCTGGAGGCGGCGACCGTCGGCCTGCTGGCCCGCCTGCACGACCAGGTACCGGCCGCGGAAGCCGATTTCCTCGCCGCACCCGGTACGGCGGACGCACTGCGCCGGCATGTGACGGCCCAACGCGCCTACTACTCCTGGGTGACCGACGGCCTGCCCCGCTCACCCCTCATCGAGGCCGCCTTCGACCGGCTGGAGGAACTGTGGCCGCGCGAGCCCGGCGAACCCGTCCTCACCTGGGGTGACGCGCGCATCGGCAACATCGTCTACGCCGGGTTCGACCCGGTCGCCGTGCTGGACTGGGAGATGGCGGCGCTCGCCCCGCGCGAGGTCGACCTCGGCTGGACCGTCTATCTGCACCGCTTCTTCCACGACCTCGCGGTCGCCTCCGGGCAGCGCGGACTGCCGGACCTCCTGCGCCGCGACCGCGTGGAGGCCCGTTACGCCCGCCTGACCGGGCACACCCCGCGGGACATGGACTTCCACACCCTCTACGCCGCGCTGCGGCACGCGATCGTCATGCTGCGCGTCGCCTACCGGCAGGCGTACTTCGGGGAGATCGCCGTACCGGCGGACCCGGACACACTGATCCTGCACCACGGCAGCCTGCGCGCCATGGTGCAGGGCACCTACTGGGTGCGGTGAGGGAGGCTCAGGCGGCCTGGCGGCGCATCACCGGCACGCGCATCGGGCGCGAGCCCGGGCCGCCGGCGTGCGAGAAGGGCTGCGTCCGCCAGTCCAGACCCTGGGGGAGCGTCAGCAGCAGGGCGGTGTCCTGCTCCTGCGGCAGGGCGGACTCGTCCGCGGGGCGGGCCTCGGCGGCCTTGCGGCCCGTACCCGCGCAGACCGTGAGACCGAACGGGTTCCACGGCGAGGCGCACAGCGCGTGCTCCGGCAGGACCTGCTCGTCCGCCAGCAGGGCGATCGGCTGGGCGCAGTCCGGGCAGATCACCCGGTACATCTCGAACGTGTCGTAGGCGTCCGGTTCGTCGTCGAAGACGTCGGGTTCGACGCCCTCCGGCTCGGGTTCGACGACCGGCTGCTGCCGCTTGGACGCGGATCGACCAGGGCGATGGACACTCTGCATGGGATTCTCCCCCTAAGGCTGGGCCGTGACGGCGCTGCGGCCTCGACCACAGCAAGCACTTCCCGTCCGTCCTCGGCGGTAATCACGAGAACATCACGGAGCCCGTTCGGGGTGTGTGTCGTTCGTCACATGCCGCGTGCAGGTGCGGAGATCAAGCGCACTGTAGGTTTTGGCGCCATGGAGGAGCTGGACCGACAGATCGTGCAGCTGCTCGTCAAGGACGGGCGGATGAGCTACACAGACCTGGGCAAGGCCACGGGCCTGTCCACGTCGGCCGTGCACCAGCGGGTGCGCCGGCTGGAACAGCGTGGCGTCATCCGCGGCTATGCCGCGGTGGTCGACCCCGAGGCCGTCGGGCTGCCGCTCACCGCGTTCATCTCGGTGAAACCGTTCGACCCCAGCGCCCCCGACGACATCGCGGACCGCCTTGCCGGCGTCCCCGAGATCGAGGCCTGCCACAGCGTCGCCGGGGACGAGAACTACATCCTCAAAGTGCGGGTGGCGACCCCGCACGAACTGGAGGAACTGCTGGCCCGGCTGCGCGGCCTCGCCGGCGTCTCGACCCGCACGACGGTGGTGCTGTCCACGCCGTACGAGGCCAGGCCGCCGAGGATCTGAGGCGGCGGCCGGCCGCGCCGGGCACGGTTTCGACACGCCCCAGGTGCGGCCTCCTCCCGGTGACAGGAGAAACTGTCCGCTATGAGTGAGCGCACCGCCGAGCCCCCCACCACCGTCCTCCTCCGCCGGGGAGAGGTGCACAGCCCCGCCGACCCCTTCGCGACAGCGATGGTCGTCGAGGCCGGCCAGGTCGCCTGGGTCGGCTCCGAGGGCGCCGCCGACGCCTTCGCCGACGGCGTGGACGAGGTGATCGACCTCGACGGCGCCCTCGTCACCCCCGCCTTCACCGACGCCCATGTGCACACCACCGCCACGGGCCTCGCCCTGACCGGCCTCGACCTGTCCGGCGCGCCCTCCCTGGACGCCGCCCTCGCCCTGGTCCGCGACTTCGCCGCCGCCCGCCCGGACGACCGCGTCCTGCTGGGCCATGGCTGGGACGCCGCCCGCTGGCCCGGCGGCCGCCCGCCCACCCGCGCGGAACTCGACGAGGTCACCGGCGGCCGCCCGCTGTACCTCTCGCGCATCGACGCGCACTCGGCTGTCGTCACCACCGCCCTGCTGGACCTGATCCCCGGTGACCTTCCGCGCGAGGACGCCCCGCTCACCCGGGACGCCCACCACGCCGTACGCGAGGCCGCGTTCGCCGCCATCACCCCCGCCCAGCGCGCCGAGGCCCAGCGCGCCGCCCTCGCCCACGCGGCCTCCCTCGGCATCGGCTCGGTGCACGAGTGCGGCGGCCCGCAGATCTCCTCCGAGGACGACTTCACCGGCCTGCTGAAGGTCGCCGCCGAGGTGTCCGGCCCCCGGGTCGTCGGCTACTGGGCGGAGCAGAACGTCGACAAGGCGCGGGAGCTGGGTGCCGTCGGCGCCGCGGGCGACCTCTTCGCCGACGGCGCCCTCGGCTCGCACACCGCCTGTCTGCACGAGCCGTACGCCGACGCCGACCACGCCGGGACCGCCTACCTGGACGCCGGGGCCGTCGCCGCCCATGTCATCGCCTGCACCGACGCGGGCCTGCAGGCCGGCTTCCACGCGATCGGCGACGCCGCCGTGAGCGCCGTGGTGGAGGGCGTGCGCGCCGCCGCGGAGAAGCTCGGCCTCGCGCGGATCCGCGCCGCCCGCCATCGTGTCGAGCACGCCGAGATGCTCACCCCGGAGACCGTCGCCGGCTTCGCCGAGCTGGGCCTGACCGCCTCGGTCCAGCCCGCCTTCGACGCGCTGTGGGGCGGCGAGGACGGCATGTACGCCCGGCGCCTCGGCGCCGGGCGGGCCCGCACCCTCAACCCCTTCGCGGCCCTGCTGCGGGCCGGTGTGCCCCTCGCCTTCGGCTCCGACAGTCCGGTCACCCCGCTCGACCCGTGGGGAACCGTCCGTGCCGCTGCCTTCCACCGCACGCCCGAGCACCGGGTCTCCGTCCGGGCCGCGTTCACGGCGCACACGCGCGGCGGCTGGCGGGCCGTGGGCCGCGACGACGCGGGCGTCCTGGTGCCGGGCGCGCCCGCCGACTACGCGGTCTGGCGCACCGGCGAGCTGATCGTCCAGGCCCCCGACGACCGCGTGGCCCGCTGGTCGACCGACCCCCGCTCCGGCACGCCCGGACTGCCCGACCTCACCCCGGGCCGCGACCTGCCGGTCTGTCTGCGCACCGTGGTGGGCGGACGGACGGTGTTCGTACGGCCGGGCGAGTGATCTACGGGGGTGGCGCGGCCCGGCGGGGACCCCGCCGCCCCGCCGCCCGACCTGCGCATCCTCTGCCGCGGTCGGTCCGTCCGGAGTGTCGTAGCAGGTCAGACGGGTGTTGACAGTCGACGGCCGAGGGCCGGTAGGTTCGTCCGAGTCCACCACCGGACGCCCGACCGGGGGCGTTCACGCAACTCGTCGCAGCGCCGCTGGGTCAGGGACGGTGTGCCGTACCGGGCATCGTCGCTGGGAGCCAGGCTCAGCGCCCGCGCCGCCGAGGGAACGTTCCGGCCCGGCAAGGTGTGACCCGGGTGGGGCCCGTGCGCTCAGTAGACAACGGCTTTCGGTCGATCCGCAGCCAGCGGGTCCCAGGTCGGCCCGAAGGGCGCCGGGCCCCCATCCGCCGTGGCGGGAAGTCGCCGACGGTGCGCCTCGAAGATGCCCAAAGCAGCATTCTTACCCCACTCTTGTGGAATCGACACAGCCATACGTACAAGTGGGCACGTCTTACCAGGCGGTGGCCACTATGGTGGATCCTGCGTACAACCAGAAGGGGCAGCAGTGAACGACGGCGACGGGACCCTCGCGGCCAAGGCCCAGGGGAGGCAGTTCGGTCCGCTCGGGACGGCCTTGGTGATCATTCCGACCTACAACGAGGCGGAGAACATCAAGACCATCGTCGGCCGGGTACGCAAGGCCGTCCCCGAGGCGCACGTACTGATCGCGGACGACAACAGCCCCGACGGCACGGGCAAGCTCGCCGACGAGCTGGCCGCCGAGGACGGCAACGTCCAGGTGATGCACCGCAAGGGCAAGGAGGGCCTCGGCGCCGCCTACCTGGCGGGCTTCCGCTGGGGTCTGGAGCGCGGCTACGGCGTCCTGGTCGAGATGGACGCCGACGGCTCCCACCAGCCCGAGGAGCTGCCCCGGCTGCTCACCGCCCTCAAGGGCGCCGACCTGGTGCTCGGCTCCCGCTGGGTGCCCGGCGGCCGGGTGGTGAACTGGCCCAAATCCCGCGAGTTCATCTCCCGCGGCGGCAGCCTCTACTCCCGGATCGCCCTCGACCTGCCGCTGCGCGACATCACCGGCGGCTACCGCGCGTTCCGCCGCGAGACCCTTGAGGGGCTGGGCCTGGACGAGGTCGCCTCGCAGGGCTACTGCTTCCAGGTCGACCTGGCCCGCCGCGCGGTCAAGGCCGGCTACCACGTGGTCGAGGTCCCGATCACCTTCGTCGAGCGCGAACTCGGCGACTCCAAGATGAGCAAGAACATCCTGATCGAGGCGCTGTGGCGGGTCACCGCCTGGGGCGCGGGGGAGCGGGTCGCCAAGCTCACCGGCAAGAACAAGCGGACCTCGTAGCACTTCCCGCTCGGGTCGATCATCCCCTTATCCCGCGCTGAGGCGCCGCCAGGCACACTGGGAGCATGACGACTGGCGCTCCGACCTCTCCGTACACCACCAGCAGGCCCCGGCGCTCCCGGCTGCGCAGGTATCTGCCGCTCGGGGTCGCCGCCTGGCTGGTGCTGGAGATCTGGCTGCTGGCCGTGGTCGCGGGCGCGGCCGGCGGGCTTGCCGTGTTCCTGCTGCTCGTCGCGGGCCTCGTGGCCGGCTCCGTGGTCATCAAGCGGGCGGGCCGCCGTGCCTTCCAGAACCTCAACGAGGCGTTGCAGCACGGTGGTTCGCCGGAGCGCGGCGGCGGCAACGGCCTGATGATGCTCGGCGGCCTGCTGCTGATGATCCCCGGCCTGGTCTCCGATGTGGCCGGCCTGCTCCTGCTGCTCCCGCCGGTACAGAAGGCCGTGAGCCGGTACGCCGAGAACGCTCTGGACAAGCGGCTGCGCACGGCCGCCCCGGGCAGTTTCGGCGACGCCTTCCAGCGAGCCCGCATCCATCGGCCCGACGGCAAGGTGGTGCAGGGCGAGGTCATCAGGGAGGACCGGACCGGGCCGGGCGAGCAGCGGCAGTGGCCGCCCCTGACCGGCTGAGCCCGCTGCGGACACAGCAAGACCGCGGGCGCCGTACATCATGTACGGCGCCCGCGGTCTTCGTGCGCGTGTTATGCGGACTTACGGCTGTCCCGGGGATGGACCGCGATGTTCATCGCCCCCGAGCGCAGAACCGCCAGGCGCTCCTCAAGGACCTCTTCGAGCTCCTCACGGGTGCGCCGCTCCATCAGCATGTCCCAGTGCGTACGCGCGGGCTTGGCCTTCTTCTCCTCAGGGCCGTCGCCGTCGACGAGGAGTGCCTGGGCCCCGCAGACCTTGCACTCCCACTCCGGCGGGATCTCCGCCTCGACCGAGAAGGGCATCTCAAAACGGTGCCCCTTCTCACATGCGTACTCCACGGCCTGGCGCGGGGCCAGGTCGATACCGCGGTCCGTCTCGTAGCTGGTCACCACGAGGCGCGTACCGCGAAGAGCTCGCTCACTCATGAATCGTGCCTCCCGGGCTTGTCGCCCACAGGACAGGTGTCGCTGTCGTCGTCATCCGGTCAACGTCCGGTCGGCGGTAAAGATTCCCGTCCCGTGTCCCGTTCCGGGTCATGCGTCGCCGTCGTAGCCGCCCCTTGTTGTACCCACCGGCGCCCGGTTTGTCACATCTGAAAGCAGATGTCACCCAGCGTTTCGGCATCTTTGACGCGCAGTAACGGTACGCCTGGCAGGCCAAAGGCGTACACTACCGCCCTTTTGTGTTGAGCGCTAAATCGAAGCTAAATTCTTTCCGGAACCGGGTTGCCCGCCTCGCCGATGGCCCGGCGCACCGGCACGCGCGCCAGCAGCGCGAATCCGATGACGAAGAACGCCACCAGCGAGACGATCGCGGACCGATAGCTTCCGGTCAGCTGGTAGGTCAGGCCGAACAGCAGCGGCCCGAGCCAGCTCATCCCGCGGTCGCTCACCTCGTACGCCGAGAAGTACTCGGCCTCCTTGCCGGGCGGCACGAGATGCGAGAACAGCGACCGGGACAGCGCCTGGCTGCCGCCGAGGACCAGCCCGATCCCGGAGGCCAGCACGAAGAAGAACACCGGAGCCTTCGCGGGCAGGAAGTAACCGGCCGCCAGCGTGACCGTCCACGCCACCAGTGAGCCCAGGATCGTCCGCTGGGCGCCGTACGTCCGTGCCAGCCGCCCCATCGTCAGCGCCCCGGCCACGGCCAGCACCTGCACCAGCAGCACGGCGACGATGAGCGTCGACTGGCCCAGTCGCAGTTCCTGCGAGCCGTAGACGGATGCCTGGGAGATCACCGTCTGGATGCCGTCGTTGTAGACGAGGTACGCCAGCAGGAAGGCGAGCGTCAGCGGGTGCCGGCGCATGTCCCGGACCGTTGCCGCGAGCTGCTTCAGCCCGGGCGTCGTGGCACGCTCCACGCGCGCGTGCCGCCGGTCGCGCAGCCTGCGCAGCGGTACGAGCGTGAAGGCGCCCCACCACAGGCCCGCCGAGGCCAGGCAGACGCGGACGGCGGCCGTCTCGGTCAGCCCGAAGGAGTCGTGCGCCGAGTACAGGACCAGATTGGCGACGAGGACCGTCGAGCCCGCCGCGTACCCGAAGGCCCAGCCGCGTGAGGAGACGGCGTCGCGTTCCTCGGGCGGGGCGATCTGCGGCAGATAGGAGTTGTAGAGCATCATCCCGACGGACTGCGCCGCGTTGGCCACCACCAGCAGCACCCCGCCGAGCAGGTACCGGTCGCCGTCCAGGAAGAACATGCCCGTCGTCGCGGCCGCCCCGGTGTACGCCGCCGCCGCGAGCAGCGGCTTCTTGCGGCCCGTACGGTCGGCCAGGCTGCCCACGAGCGGCATCACCACGACCGCCAGGATCACCGACAGCGACACCGAGTAGGCGAAGAAGGAGCCCGCCCGGACCGGGACGCCCAGCGGGTGCACATAGCCGTCGGCGTCCGCGGCCCGCTCGGCGACCGCGGTGAGGTAGGGCCCGAGGAAGACCGTCACCACGCTCGTCGAATAGACCGAGCAGGCCCAGTCGTAGAAGTACCAGCCGCGCTGCTCGCGCCGCAGGCCGGCGGTCTCGTCCGGCGTCCGTGTCCGCACGGTGTCGGTTCCCACCCGTGCCCTCGCTTCCCCGCTTGATCCGCGAAGGCTCGGGTCCCGGCGGCCGGGTCGTCAGACCCAGACGCCGCGGTCCTCCATGACCTTGCGCAACGTGTCGATGTGATCGGTCATGATGCCATCGACGCCCAGGTCCAGGAGCCGGTGCATGCGCTCCGGTTCGTTGACCGTCCACACGTGCACCTGCAGCCCGCGCGCGTGGGCGGCGCGGACGAAGCGGTGGTCGACCACCGGGACGCCCGACTGGGCCTCGGGCACCTGGGCGGCGACGGCCGACCGGCGCACGGCGGCCGGCAGCCCCCACGACCGCAGCCGCAGATTCAGCACCCCGCGCGTGCCGAACGAGGTGGCCAGCCGCGGTCCGGCCAGCCGCTGGGCGCGCAGCACCCGGGCCTCGGAGAACGAGCCCACACAGACCCGCTCCCAGGCGTCCGTGCGCTCGATCAGCTCCAGCAGGGGACGCAGGGCGGGCTCCGCCTTGACGTCGACGTTCCAGCGGACCTCGGGGAAGGTCTCCAGCAACTCCTCGAACAGCGGCACCGGTTCCCGTCCGCCCACGCGCGCGTGCCGCACGTCCGCCCACGGCAGGTCGGCGATGCGGCCCGCGCCGTCGGTGACCCGGTCCAGCGTGGAGTCGTGGAAGGCGACGAGCCGGCCGTCGGCCGTGGCGTGCACGTCGGTCTCGATATAGCGGTAGCCCAGCTCCACCGCGCGCCGGAACTGCGCCACGGTGTTCTCCAGCCCGTCGGCGGCCCCGCCCCGGTGGGCGAAGGCGATCGGGCCGGGATGGTCGAGATACGGGTGGCGTATGGGCGGTGTCGTGAGGCTCACGGCCGCAGTATGACCTGTTCCGGTGTCGCGGTGGCAACGACCGTGCTGCCGCCCGATGCCGCCGGGACGGCGAACACCCGCAGGAACAGCTGCGCCAGCGGGCCGATGGACACGGCGTACAGCACGGTACCGACCCCGATGGTGCCGCCCAGCAGGAACCCGGTGACCACGACCGCCACCTCGATCCCCGTCCGCATCAGCCGGATCGAGCGGCCGGTGCGCCGGTGCAGCCCCGTCATCAGCCCGTCACGCGGACCGGGCCCGAAGCGCGCCGAGATGTAGAGGCCGGTCGCCACGCCGTTCAGCGCGATCCCCGCCAGCAGGAGCGGGACGCGTACGACGAGGGAGTGCGCGTCCGGGACGAGCGCGAGCGTGCCGTCCATCGCGAGGCCGACGGCGAAGACGTTGGAGACCGTGCCGAGCCCCGGCCGCTGCCGCAGCGGGATCCACAGCAGCAGCACCGCCGCTCCCACGATGATCGACACCACTCCGATGGTCAGCCCGGTCAGCTTCGCCAGCCCTTGGTGCAGTACGCCCCAGGGTTCCATGCCCAGGCCCGCCCGCAGGAGCAGCGCGGCACTCGCACCGTAGAGCGCGAGCCCGGCGTACAGCTGGATCAATCGGCGTCCGAGGTGGTGCCGAGTGGACATGAGATACCCCCCTGGGTGGTGGCGGTGGCCTGACACATGTCACTCTGTGGCTTGGGAAGAATTCGCTTCCATGGCCAATTCGGGGAAGGTGGACTGATCGACATGGCGCAGTGGACCTCTGCGATGGGGGCCGCGCAGCTCGCCCGGCTCCTCAACTCCCAGCAGGACCGCCCGGCCGGCCCCGGCACCCGCCGTCCGCCCGCCTACCGCGCCCTCGCCGACGGCATCCGGCTGCTCGTCCTCGAAGGACGCGTGCCCGTCGCCGCCCGCCTCCCCGCCGAACGCGAACTGGCCCTCGCCCTGTCCGTGAGCCGTACGACGGTCGCCGCCGCCTACGAGGCGCTGCGTACCGAGGGCTTCCTGGAGTCCCGGCGGGGTGCCGGCAGCTGGACGGCCGTACCGGCGGGCAACCCGCTGCCCGCCCGCGGCCTGGAACCCCTGCCGCCCGAGGCGCTGGGCTCGGTGATCGACCTCGGCTGTGCCTCGCTGCCGGCGCCGGAACCGTGGCTCACCCGGGCCGTGCGGGGCGCCCTGGAGGAACTCCCGCCGTACGCCCACACGCACGGCGACTACCCGGCCGGACTGCCCGCCCTGCGCGCGATGATCGCCGAGCGGTACACCGCCTGCGGGATCCCCACCATGCCCGAGCAGATCATGGTGACGACCGGCGCGATGGGCGCCATCGACGCGATCTGCCACCTCTTCGCGGGCCGCGGTGAACGCATCGCGGTCGAGTCCCCGTCCTACGCCAACATCCTGCAGCTGATGCGTGAGGCCGGCGCCCGTCTCGTCCCCGTCGCGATGGCCGAGGGGCTGTCCGGCTGGGACATGGACCGCTGGCGCCAGGTCCTGCGCGAGGCCGCGCCCCGGCTCGCCTATGTCGTCGCCGACTTCCACAACCCCACGGGGGCCCTCGCCGACGAGGACCAGCGGCGCCGGCTGGTGGACGCGGCGCGTTCGGCCGGTACGGTGCTCGTCGCCGACGAGACGATGACCGAGCTGTGGCTGGACGAGGAGTTCGCGGGCGGCGGGATGCCGCGCCGGGTCTGCGCCTTCGACCCGGCCGGCTCGACCGTCATCACGGTCGGCTCGGCCAGCAAGGCGTTCTGGGCGGGAATGCGCATCGGCTGGGTGCGGGCGGCTCCGGACGTCATCCGCAGCCTGGTCGCCGCGCGGGCCTACGCGGACCTGGGCACCCCTGTGCTCGAACAGCTCGCCGTCAACTGGCTGTTCAGTACGGGGGGTTGGGAACAGGCGGTGGAGCTGCGCCGGGCCCAGGCCCGGGAGAACCGGGACGCGCTGGTGACGGCGCTCCGCCGGGAACTGCCCGAGTGGGAGTTCAACGTGCCCAAGGGCGGGCTGACCCTGTGGGTGCGCGCCGGTGGCCTGTCGGGCTCCCGGCTCGCCGAAGCGGGCGAGCGGACCGGGGTCCGCGTCCCCTCCGGCCCCCGGTTCGGCGTGGACGGTGCCTTCGAGGGGTACGTCAGGCTGCCGTTCACCGTCGGGGGAGCGGTGGCGGAGGAGGCGGCGGTCCGCCTGGCCGCCGCGGCCCGACTGGTGGAGAACGGGGGTGCGGGGGGTACGGAGGCGCCGCGTACGTTCGTGGCGTAGCTCGCCTCCCGGCTCGGCGCGCCGGGCGCTTCGGCGACCACGACGGACCCGCGTTCGGGAGACGACACGAACCCCAACGGCGCTAACCGGCTGCCTCAGCGGTCACCGGTTGCGCATCGACCGCCGGCTTCGTGAGATCCGTCGGCTCGGCCCGCACGGCAGTGGCCCGCGGCGGCAGCAACTCCAGCACCGCCTGCCGGTCGGCGTCGCTGGTGGCGTCGTCGTACGGATCCGGCGTACGCGGCACCTGGAGCCGGTGCACCGGTCCCACGCCCAGCCGCGCATATCCCCGCCCCGGCGGCACATGCCCCAGCGGCGTGGTGTGCGGCGGAGCCCCCAGCACCGCCTCCACCTGCCGGGGCACCGCAGGCCCGAGCACGACACGCGCGCGCGTGTGCTGTCGTACCGCCTCGCCCAATGCCTCCGCGCTGTCGAACTGCTCGGCCACCACGACGGTCACGTTCGCCGCGCGGCCGTGCCGCAGCGGCACCTGGAGCAGAGCCTGCGGGTCCTTGTGGCCGTCCGCCCCGGCGAGGTGGGTGAAGACGGACGGGCGGTCCAGCATGATCCACAGCGGGCGCCGGGCGTCGGCCGGCGGCGGGTCGCCCGCCTGCCGGGCCAGGTTGATGGCGATCAGCCGCCGCTCGGTCTCCTGCGCGGCCCACTCCAGGCTCGCCAGCGCCCCGGGCAGCGCGCACTCCACGGCCAGCACACCGTCCCGGCCGGTCAGACACGCGTACTCGCCGGTGCCGCCGCCGTCGACGATCAGGACGTCCCCGTGCAGCAGGGCCTGCAGGGCGATCGAGCGCAGCAGGGTCGAGGTGCCGCTGCCGGGGTGCCCCATGGCCAGCAGATGCGGCTCGGTGGAGCGCACGCCGGTGCGCCAGACGACCGGTGGGACGTCGATCTGTTCCTCTCCGTAGGAGAGGGGAAGCGTGCGCTGCACCTCGCTCGGGTCGGTGAAGCCGAGGACGGTCTCGCCCGGCGCGGTGACGAAGTGCTGGGCCGGGATGTCGGCGGGCAGCGGCGGAAGGACGGTGACGGTGAGCTGGTTGCCCTCCTCGTCCCAGGTGAAGTGGTACTCGCGGCCCCGCCCGGCCTTCGCGGTGAGCAGCTGCTCGATCCGCGCGCGGGCGTCGTGCTCGCCGTCCGGGAAGTAGGCGGGATAGCGGATCACGAGATGACCGACGCGCCCGGCGTCGTCGAACTCGTGGGCCAGGAACGCCTTCCCCCACTCCCCGCCGTGCGCGTACAGCGGCGCCGGGTCCTCGGGGCTGGAGAAGTACGGCACCAGGGCATCGTAGAGGGACTGGAGCCGTTCGCTCTGGGACTCGTCGGGCCCTTCGGGGGCCGGCGGGGTGCGGTCGCGGCCCTGCCAGGCCGCCGCCGACATCAGGGTGATGACGGCGAGCAGCGGCCCGTACGGCACCAGCACCACGGCCAGGACCACGGAGGCCGCCAGGAACAGCAGCTGCCCGCGCTTGTCCTTCGGTGTCTCCGCCCATCTGCGCCGCCCGGCCGAGGCCAGCCGGCGCAGCCCGCGCGTGACGGTGATCAGCGGGTGGAGGACGTCGGTTGCGCTGTCGGCCGCGGTCCGGGCCAGCTCCCGGCTCCGGGCGAGCTGCATCCGGGCGATCTGGGCGCTGTCCTTGCTCAGGATGCGGGGGAGGGGGCGCCGGGCCACTGCTGACTCCTGGTCGTGCGTGCGGGTGGGGCGGGCGGGATCAGAACTTGAGGCCGCCGAGGAGACTGGCCAGGCTCTCGCCGCCGGCCTTGATGCTCGGGGCGATGGCCGTGCTCGACAGGTAGAAGCCGAACAGAGCCGAGACCGTGGCGTGCGAACCCTTCAGCCCGTCCTTGCGGAAGAAGAGGAAGACGACGATGCCGAGGATGAACACGCCGGACAGGGAGAGGATCATTTCGGGCCTCCTGGTGTCGAAGGTGGGGGACAGTCACCATGAGTTCTTCCAGGATCACACTATGTATCCATACGATTAAAGGTGCAACTGGGTGAAATCCGGTCGATTTCGCCCGCGCGGCGGAGTTGCCCTGACCCGGTCGACCAGGCCGGTTGCCTCCGGTGGGGTCTGTCGCTGATCTTTACCTCCGACACATCGGGTCATGTGCCGCGGAAGCCAGTACGCTGGCGATTCACTCGTACGGCCGTGTTCCGCTCGCTGCCGTACGCTCCCTGCAGTCCCCGAAGTTTTGAGGAGAGGCGGTCCCGCCGATGAGTGAAGCCCCCGACCCCGAGGTCGTGGAGCTGGCGACCAAGATCTTCGATCTGGCCCGGCAGGGGCAGACCGAGGCGCTCGTGGCGTACGTCGACGCCGGCGTTCCGGCCAACCTCACCAACGACCGCGGTGACTCCCTGGTCATGCTCGCCGCCTACCACGGCCACGCCGACGCGGTGCGCGCCCTGCTCACCCGGGGCGGCGCGGCGGACCAGGTCAACGACCGAGGCCAGACCCCGCTCGCGGGCGCTGTCTTCAAGGGCGAGACCGAAGTGATCAAGGTGCTTCTGGAGGGTGGAGCCGATCCCGCGGCGGGAACGCCGTCGGCCGTCGACACCGCCCGGATGTTCGGCAAGACGGAACTCCTGGAGCTGTTCGGCGCGCACTGACGCGCATGTCCTGACCAGGTACGACACAGAAAACGGGGGAGGCGGTAAAGGGCCGCCGGAAATACGGTCGCGGCAGCGCAAACGGCCGGGTCATCATGACGACGTGATTCACGGACGCGATGGCTGGGCAGGGGTTGCCGCACCGCGCGGGCCGTGATGCGGTCCGCATGGGCCACAGACGAGAGGCAGAGAGAGATGGTCTTCAGCAAGCAAGAGACGGCGGGCGCTCCGACGTTGTGTCACGCGGCCAGGTAGTGCGTGTTCCCCGGTTGCGTCGACGCTTGATGTGAGGCTGTTTCCCATGTTCGATCCGGTCATAGCGCCCAGCGGTACGCTGCTCGGCCTGCTCCAGCGGGGCCGCGGCGACGGCACACTGCACGCGCTCACCGCCCCGCGCGCCGAAGCGCTCGCGGCCCTGAACCAGTGCGTGCTGCGCGATCCCCGCCACGACTGGCAGGTGGAGAACCGCTCCCTCTACTACGCCCGGCTCTACCTCGACCTGAACGGCGAGCTGGACGCCATCGAGGCACACCTGTTCGGCCCCGAGGACATCCTCGACACCGACGAGTCCCGCACCGGCCTCGCCCTGGCGGTCCTCGGGCACCTCGCCTCCTACGGCAGGCGCGACGCCCTCGCGCTGTTGCGCCGGTACGCCGCCCACGGCTCGAACTGGGCCTGGGCGCTGGACGAGCTGGCCCTCAGGGACGACGACGCCGGCCTGCGTGCCCTCGCCGCGCCCGTCCTGGCCCGCTTCCCCGCCGATCCCGAGGGCGAGGCCGAGCTGGCCGCCGCCGTACGCGACGCCTTCGAGCCGAGGCCCTGGCGGCTGTGGGCGGAGGATCCGCGCGAATCGATCGCCACGCGCGTGCGTGCGGCCCAGGAGACCGGCTGTTTCGACCGCTGGCAGCGCCAGCTGCGGCCCACCGGTCCACGCCCCGGCTGGAGTGTGCGTGCCGTGTTCGAGTGGGCCCAGCAGGGCATGGAGCGCGGCGCCGCCCTCCATGTGCCGGCCGCCCGCTGCCTGGTGGCCGTGGCGGGCCCCGAGGACCGGCCGGAGATCGTCCAGGCCGCCCGGAGCGGCATCGACGGAGCCCGCTGCACCGCCCTGCGCTATCTCGCCGACAGCAACGACCCGGACGCGCTCGACCTGATCGAGGCCGCGGTCACCGACGGCACCGGCGTCGTCGTCGAGGCCGCCGTCGACGCCTTCGAACGGATGCGCGGCGTCGCCGCCGTCGACCGCGCGCGCCGCTGGGCCCAGCGCCCCGACGCGCTCGGGGCCGCCGCCGGACGCATGCTCGCCTGCCACGGCGGCGTCGAGGACCGCGACCTCGTCCTCGGCGCCCTCCGTGAGGCCGTACGCGGCGAGGGCCCCGACGCGCCGACGCTGTGGACCCTCGTCGACGGTGCCGGACGTCTCGGCATCGCCTGCGCGGCCCCCGTCCTGCGCCATGTCTACCGCGAGACGGCGTCGTCCCATCTCCGCGGCCGGGCCGCCCGCGCCCTGGCCGCCACCGATCCCTCCTTCGCCACCGGCTTCGCCGTCGAGTGCCTGTGGGACTGCGAGGAGACCACCCGCGAACTCGCCGCCCGGCACGCCGAGACCGGTGACACCCGGGTCGTGGAGCGCCTGCGCCGCCTGGCCGCCGATCCGGCCGAGGAGGCGGAGGTGCAGACGGCGGTACGCAGCCGCTTCGGACCCGACGCCGCCCTCGGCTGAGCCCCCACCGCACCCGCACGACCCGGGCGGACGACCGCCCGCCGGGTGAACACCGGGTGTCCCGCAGGTCAGGCGGTCATGACGGCCGTCTGACCTGCTCGGGTGTGCAGCCCAACGCTCATGGGACGTTCCCCGGGCGGAAAGATCGAAGTCGACGCTGCCACGTCCGGCGCGGCGACAACACCCGTATGCGTGTCGTCATCGTGACCGAATCCTTTCCCCCCGATGTGAACGGCGTGGCCCACTGCGCGCTCCAGACCGCCCGGCACCTCGTAGATCGCGGTCACCATCCGCTCGTCGTCGCCCCCGCCCCCGCTCCCGGCAGCGGACCGGACACGGACGCCCCGTGCCCGGTCGTCCGGACCCCCTCCCTCCCGCTCCCCGGCTACCCCCAGGTCCGCGTCGCCCTGCCCAGCCGGCGGCTCGCCGCGGCGCTCGTCGAGCACCGCGCCGACCTGGTGCATCTCGCCAGTCCCTTCGTCCTCGGGGTGCGCGGCATGGCCGCCGCCGCCCGGCTCGGCATCCCCGCCGTCGCCGTCTACCAGACCGACCTGGCCGGCTACGCCCGCACCTACATGGGCGCCGGCAAGGCGGCCGCCTGGCGGCGGATCCGCTCCGTGCACGCCGCCGCCGACCGCACCCTGGCCCCCTCCAGCGCCGCCCTCGGTGACCTGGAGGCGCACGGCGTGCCCCGGGTCCGGCTGTGGCCGCGGGGCGTGGACACCGTACGTTTCCGGCCAGACCACCGTGACGAGGCGCTGCGCCGCGAACTCGCCCCGAACGGCGAGCTGATCGTCGGCTACGTCGGCCGGCTCGCCCCGGAGAAGCACGTCGAACTCCTCGCCGGGGCCTGCGCCCTGGAAGGCGTCAAGGTCGTGGTCGTGGGCGACGGCCCGAGCCACGCGCACCTCGCCGAGGCCCTGCCCGGCGCCGTCTTCCTCGGCCGCCGCACCGGCCACGACCTCGCGCGGATCTTCGCCTCGCTGGACCTCTTCGCGCACACCGGCCCCTTCGAGACGTTCTGCCAGACCGTCCAGGAGGCCATGGCCAGCGGCGTCCCGGTCGTCGCACCGGCCGCCGGCGGCCCGCTGGACCTGGTCGCCCACGGCCGCACCGGACTCCTCGTGCCGCCCTGCGACGCCACCGCCGTGACGCAGGCCATCCGCACGCTGGCCGCCGACCCGGCGCGCCGGACCGCGTTCGGCACCGCCGCGCGCACCATGGTCGAGGGCCGCACCTGGGCCGCCGTCGGCGACCAGCTGATCGCCCACTACGACGACGTCCTCGCGGTGCGCAGGACGGTGGTGGCGGCATGACCGGCCAGTCCCTGCGCATCGTCCGGCTCGCCAACTTCGTCGCCCCGGCCTCCGGCGGCCTGCGTACCGCCCTGCGTGAACTGGGCAGGGGCTTCCGGGCGGCCGGCCACGACCCCGTGCTGATCGTGCCCGGCGAACGGCACACCGACCGCGACACCGAGCAGGGCCGGGTCATCACCCTGCCCGGCCCGCTGCTGCCCGGCACCGGCGGCTACCGCGTCCTCACCGACAAGCGGCGCGTGGCCGCCCTGCTGGAGGAGCTGGCCCCGGACCGCCTGGAGGTCTCCGACCGTACGACCCTGCGCTGGACCGGCCGCTGGGCCCGCCGCGCGCGCGTTCCCTCCGTGATGGTCTCCCACGAGACCGCCGACGGCGTGCTGCGCACCTGGGGCCTGTCCGAGAACCTCTCCCGCCGGGCGGCCGACGCCCTCAACACCCGTACGGCGCACTTCTACTCGCGGGTGGTGTGCACCACCGAGTTCGCCGAGCGCGAGTTCGTGCGCATCGGCGCGCGCAACGTCGTACGCGCCCCCCTGGGCGTCGACCTGACGGCACGCCACCCGGTGCTGCGCGACCCGGGCCTGCGCACGCTGCACGCGCGCGGGGGCGAGGCGCTGCTCGTCATGTGCTCCCGGCTGTCGGTCGAGAAGCGCCCCGGTACCGCGCTGGACGCCCTGGAGGCGCTGATACGACGCGGGCGGCGGGCGGTGCTCGTGGTGGCCGGGGACGGGCCGCTCAGGGCCCGGCTGGAGCAGCGCGCGCGGGAGCACGGGCTGCCGGTGACGTTCCTCGGGCACGTCTCCGACCGGGCCGCGCTCGGCGCCCTCCAGGCGACCGCGGACATCGCCCTCGCGCCCGGTCCGGCCGAGACCTTCGGGCTCGCCGCGCTGGAGGCCATGGCGTGCGGCACCCCCGTCGTGGCGAGCGCGTCGTCCGCGCTGTCCGAGGTCATCGGGTCCGCCGGGGCGACCGCGGCCGACCGCGGCGAGGCGTTCGCGGACGCCGTGGAACTGCTCCTGGACCGCGGCGAGCACACCCGGCGCGAGGCGGCACGCGCGCGTGCGGAGTGCTTCGGCTGGGGAGCGGCCGTGGAGGCGTTCCTGGCGGCGCACGACGCGGAGGTGCTCCGCCCCACCGGCGTCCGTCGCGGTGTACCGGAGGGCGTGGCATGAGCCCCGTCCGCTTCGTCGCCCTCGGGGACTCGCTGACCGAGGGCGTGGGTGACCCTGCCGGGGACGGCTGGCGGGGCTGGGCCGCCCTGCTGGCACCCTCCCTCGCCGCGGCACCCCACGCCGTCGCGTTCACCAACCTCGCGGTCAGCGGCGCCCAGACCCGGGACGTGCTGGAACGGCAGACCCCGGCCGCCCGCGCGCTCCGCCCCGACCTGGTGTCGGTGGTGATCGGCGTCAACGACACGCTGCGCCGCACCTTCGACATCCAGGCGGTGGCCGCCCACCTCGACGAGGTCTACGCGGCCTTCACGCGCGACGGTGCCACCGTCCTCACCGCCTGCCTGCCCGACCCCGGCGCGATGCTGGGTCTGCCGGGCGCCCTGGCCCGCCCGCTGGCCCGCAGGCAACGGGCCGTCAACACGGTCGTCCACGCGCTGTCCGAACGCTACGGGGCCGTCCACCTGCACGCCGCGGACGGTGCCTGGATCACCGACCGGGCCCTGTGGAGCGCGGACCGGCTGCACCCGGGTGAGCGCGGGCACCGGCAGCTCGCCGTGCGCTTCCACGCCCTGCTCGCCGGGGCGGGCCGGGCGACGGGACAACCGCCGTCCCCGGTGCCGGAGTTCCCCGCGCCGACCCGGACGGCGAGCCTGCTGTGGCTGGCCACGGCCGGCACCGCATGGGTGGCCAGGCGCTGCCAGGACCTGCTGCCCCAGCTGCTGCGCCTGGCGGCCGACGAACTCCACCACCGGGCCCGCGGCACCGGCGCCCACCTCGACCTCCGTGCCTCCGCCGCGGCGACCGCGGCCCTGGCCGCCCTGACACACCACCCCGTCGCGGGTGCCGAGCGCCTGACGGGTGCGACGATGGATCGTTGAACAATCCTTCCATACCCGCGTTGTTTCGTTCCGGTGTGTGCGATTGAATTCCGGGCATGGCAGAGCAGCTGACGGCACTGGCCGACGACCGGGCGCTCCTGGGGCGCACGAGCACGGCGGAGCGCGTCTCGGACATCCTCCGCACCCGTATCGCCGACGGGTACTTCCCGCCCGGTACGCGGCTGTCGGAGGACGCGATCGGTGGGGCTCTCGGCGTCTCCCGCAACACCCTGCGCGAGGCGTTCCGGCTGCTCACGCACGAGCGACTGCTGGTGCACGAACTCAACCGCGGGGTGTTCGTGCGGGTCCTGACCGTCGAGGACGTCGAGGACATCTACCGCACGCGCTCCCTGGTCGAGTGCGCCGTCGTCCGCGGGCTCGGGGAGCCGCCGTACCGGCTGGACGGCGTGGCCGCGGCGGTCGCCGAGGGAGAGGCGGCGTCCGCCGGGCACGACTGGAAGGCGCTGGGCACCGCCAACATCCACTTCCACCGGGAACTGGTCGCCCTCGCCGGCAGCGAACGCACCGACGAACTGATGCGCAGCGTCTTCGCCGAGCTGCGACTCGCCTTCCACGTCGTCGACGACCCGCGCCGGCTGCACGAGCCCTACCTCGCCCGCAACCGCCAGATCCTGCAGACGCTCCAGACCGGCGACAAGCGCACGGCCGAGCGGCTGCTGGAGACGTACCTCGCCGACTCGCTGGACCGGGTGGTCGAGGTCTACCGGCGCCGGGTCGCCCCGTAAGCGGCGCGCGGCCGTGCCGGTGCCAAACCGGCGGAGCCGCTCGTTTGGGTCGATGTCAGACCAAGGACCTAGTCTGTGCACCGTGACTTCGCCTGCATCGACGGACAGCGTTCCGCCCCAGCTCAGCGCGGGGCCGCGCCCGGCATCGGGCCCGGCCGCCGACGAGGGGCTGGCGCGCCGGCTGCGCGCGCTCGCCTGCACCGCGCCGCTGCACGACCTCGACGCGCGCAAGGCCAACCTGGCCGGTGAGTACTCGGTGTACGGCATGGCCGAGGTGGCCCTCGCCGCCATCGACCTGGTCACGCTCAACATGGACTTCGACACCGGCGCCGACCACGAGCAGATCGTGGCCAGGCTCGTCCCGCGCATCGCCGCCCAGGCCCCGCACCGGCCGGCCGCCGAGCACGAGCGCGTGGCCCGCTGGGTCCTGGAGAACCTGATCAACGTCGGCAGCGTCGACCGCGGCTTCCGCGCCGTGTACGGCACCTTCGCGCCGGACGGCACGTACGTCCGCAGGGACTACGACTTCAAGCTGATCGAGGAGGTCCCCGGCCCCGGCGGCACGGTCTATCTGCGCACCACGGACGAGGCGGTCAACGTCCTGGTCGGCGCCCTCGACACCGACGTCACCAGCGCCCAGATCGCCGCCGAGGTGAAGCTGGAGGTGCTGATCAACCGCGGCCGGCTCGCCGACGCCCAGCTCGCCGCCGAGCAGGCCCGCTACCGCACGGTGCAGTACTCGGAGACCCTGCGCCGGGCCCTGGAGGCCACCCGGCGCAACGTCCGCGCGGTCGACTGGCTGGGCGCCGTGCCCGACATGATCGCCGAGGCCCTGGACCACGTGGCCGAGCGCTACCGCCACGAGAACGCCATCCTCACCAACATCCGCAAGGCCCGCGACGAGACCGAGGAGCCCGAGCACAAGCGCCGCGCCGCCGAGCTGGTCGACATCGTCAAGGACTGCATCCGGCGGCACACCCAGCTCCAGTCGCGGCTGCTGGAGGCGGGCCCGCTGTTCCGCGCCGAGCAGGACCGGCAGGCCTTCGCCACACCGGCCACGACCTCCGGGATAGACCTGTACGGCCATCTCGTCGCGCCCGTCCTGCCGTTGCCCGTGGAGCGGGCGATCCGGGTCACGGACGCGTTCTTCGCGAACGGCACGGGGCTGCGGACGCCTGTGTCCGTGCGGGTGGCCGATCTCGTCGACATCCTGCTGACGCCGCCCGTCGAGCGGGAGCACCTCGGCGCGGAGATGCCCG
The DNA here is from genome assembly GCF_040297165.1 of Streptomyces sp. NPDC001851. Lineage (NCBI taxonomy): Bacteria > Bacillati > Actinomycetota > Actinomycetes > Kitasatosporales > Streptomycetaceae > Streptomyces > Streptomyces sp. NPDC001851. The sequence continues at coordinate 97,178 of NZ_JBEOYR010000024.1, forward strand.
AGCCCGACCTGATCGCCACGCCGGACGACAGCCGGTTCAGCGAGGAGCAGCTCGCTGCCGCCATGGAGCTGCTGGATCTTCCGGCCGACGCGCCGCGGAGGCTGTCCGGACTGCTGGCCGAGGCCCGGAGCCGGCACCCGGACGACCGGGACCTGGCCTACCTGGTCGCCCTGCTGGCGGTCCACGCGGCCAGCCCCGCCGTCGGCACCGCCTACCGGCAGGGCGAGGAGAAGCTGCTGTTCGCCGTGGACGACGGCACCGAGCTCGACGACCCGGAGTTCGGCGGGGCCGACCTCATCGTGGGGACCGCCCTGCTGGACGCGGCGGGGATGGCCGCGGACCGGACGGAAGCAGCATGAGTGAGTACCAACGCGACAAGGAGCCCAAGCCGTGACCGAGCACGTCGACCGGAGTGAGCCCGAGCCCGCCGCCGCGCCGGCCGGTTCCGCCGTCACCCCCGCCGACGCCGCCGACGCGGCACGGCTCGTCGCCTTCGGGCTGCAGCCCAAGCTGCAGCCCGCGCGGGACCAGGAGTACACCGACCTGCTGCGCCGCTACCGCGAGGACCCGGCGTTCGCCCGGCTCGCCGACGCGGTCGCCGCCGGTCTGGGGCTCGTCGTGCTGGAGGTGTCCCCGCGCGCGGGCATGGCCGTGACGGCCGCCGAGGACTCGGTGTTCGCCGTCCGCATGGGGGACTACGCGCGTCGCACCGCCGCCGACTCCGGCGACCGCTTCCTGCACGGACTCGCCCATCTCGCCGCCGCCGCCCTGGCCTTCCCGCGCCCGGAGGACCTGGCCGACGACTCCTACATCGGCCGCGTCACCGTCAACGGCGTCGACGCCTTCGTACGACAGGCCTGCCGGCGCCTGGAGGAGCGGGCCGAGGAACTGGGCGAGAACACCGACCCGGCGACCGACGCACCCGGACTGGAGGCCGCCTGGCGGATCTGGGCCAGACGCAGCGCCACGGGTGCCACCAAGGACGCCCGCCGGCCGGCCGCCTCCACCACCGGCATGGTTGCCAAGGCCCTGGCCTTCCTCACCGACTCGGGCTTTCTGCAGCGCACCGGCGACGACAGCGGCGGCACCTACCGCACCACCGCCCGCTACCAGCTCCAGGTCCGCGACCTGGCCGGCAGCGCCGCCATGGCCGAACTGCTCGAACTGGGCGTCGTACCGGTGACCGACGGCACGGCCAGCCTGCTGCCCGCCGAGGACACCGAGGACCTGGAGCTGGTGGCCGACGCCGGGCTGCCGTTCCACTCCTGAACCTCCAGAACCACCGCACGTTTTCCGAAGACTTAACGCGAGAGTCCGCCATGTACGAGCTGTCCCGGGTCCGCCTCTACTCCATCGGTCCCGCCGGTGCGCGCTACGCCGACACCGTGCTTGACCTGCGGGGTGTCGGCGAGCCCGTGCCCGACCCGGCGCCCACGCAGGCGGAGTTCTTCGCGGAGGAGCCCTCCGGCCCGCCGCGCCGGCCCGCGCCCGCGGGCGTGCTCTTCCTGGAGAACGGCGGCGGCAAGTCCGTGCTGCTCAAGCTGATCTTCTCGGTGATGCTGCCGGGCCACCGCAACACCCTCGGCGGCGCCAGCTCCGGTGTGCTGCGTAAGTTCCTGCTCGCCGACGACTGCGGTCATGTGGCGCTGGAGTGGCAGCACGTGCAGACCGGCGAGTGCGTCGTCGTCGGCAAGGTCAGCGAATGGCGCGGACGGCAGGTGTCGAACGACCCGCGCAAGTTCGCCGAGGCCTGGTACTCGTTCCGGCCCGGGCCGGGGCTCAGTCTGGACAACCTGCCCGTCGCCGAGTCCACCGCCGTACGGCCCCCCGTCGAGGGCGCCTCGGGCGCCCAGGGACGCCGCCGGACCATGAAGGGCTTCCGCGACGCCCTCATGGAGGCCGGCAAGGCCTACCCGCACCTGGAGGTGCACTGGGAGGAGATCCACGACCGCTGGATCGAGCACCTCGGCGACCTCGGCCTCGACCCCGAACTCTTCCGCTACCAGCGGGAGATGAACGCCGACGAGGGCGAGGCGGCCGGTCTCTTCGCGGTCAAGAAGGACTCCGACTTCACCGACCTGCTGCTGCGCGCCGTCACCGACACCCGCGACACCGACGGCCTCGCCGACCTCGTCAGCGGCTTCGGCAACAAGCTGGGCCGGCGCGCCGAGCTGATCGCCGAACGGGACTTCACCGCCGGGTCGGTCGACCTGCTCGGGCGGATCGTCGAGGCCGCCGACGCCCGCTCACGCGCGCGTGACGTGCACGCCGGTGCGGAGCGCCGTACCCGCACGCTCGCCCGGCGGCTATCCGCCCGGGCCGTGCGGGAGCGGGTCCGGGCCGCCGACCTCGCCCAGCGGGTCACGGCCGCCGCGTACGCCGTCACCCACTCCGAGGGCGCGCGGGAGCGCAGCGCCCTGATCGCCGCCGAGCTCGCCTACCGGCACGCCTCCCTGGCGCTGGCCGCGGCCGAGAAGTCCGCCGCCGCGCAGAAGCGCGAGCTGGCCGACGCACGCACCCTGCACTCCGCCTGGCAGGCCGCCGAGGCCGTGCTGCGCCACCGGGCCGCCGCCGACCGTGTCGCGCGCGTGTCCGCCGCCATCCAGGAGGCCGAGCGGGACGCCGCGCCCGCGCTCGCCGCCCGGGCCAAGGCGGCCGTGGACCTCGTACGGGCCCTGCACGCCGCCGCCGAGAGCGCCGAGGCCCTCGCCAACGAGGAGGAGGAGCGCTCCGCCGCCCTGCAGGAGGTGAGCGACTGCGCCTACCGCGACTCCACCACCGCCGCCACCGAGGCGCAGCGAGCCCGCAGCGAGGCCGGGCACCTGCGCCAGCGCCTCACCGAGGTCGAGCAGGAGACCGCCGAGGCCGTCCGCGCCGGCTGGCTCGACGACAGCGCCCCGGACGCCGACCCGGCCCGTGCCGCACTCGCCGCCAGCGACGCCGAGAAGACCGCCGTCGCCGCCTGGGACGCGGCTCGTGAGGCCGCCCGCAAGGTCACCGAGCACGCGCGCGAGGCGGCCTCCGCCGAGTCGCGCGCGGAACTGACCGCGGCCCGCGCGGCCGACGCCGCCACGGCGGCCGAGCGCGCCCACGAGGCCGAGCGGCGGCTCGCCGAGTCCCTGGCCGCCGAGGAACGGCTCGCGGAGCTGCTGAGCCTGCCGGGTGCGTTCGCGTCCGGGCACGTCGGAGTGCCCGGGCCGCGGTCGGGGGCGGACGACGCGCTGGGCGCCCGGGGCGGCACGCGCGGCGGCGCGACCGACGAGGGTGAGGGCCACGGTGCCGCAGATCCCACGGGAGCGGGCGCCGACGGCGCTCCTCGCCCGGCCGCCGAAGCCCCCCTCATCCCCGAGCAACTCGACCGCTTCGCCGACGAGTTGCGCGAACTCCTCGACGACGCCGTCTCGACCGCCGAACGGCACCTCTTCGACCTGCGCACCGCCGCCGCCGACGACTCCCGCATCCTCGGCGCGCTCGGCGACGGCGGACTGCTGCCGCCCGGCCCGGACGTCCTGGCCACGGTGGAGTTCCTCGGCGAGCACGGCATCCCGGCGCTGCCCGGCTGGCGCTATCTCGCCCAGGCCGTCGACCCCGCCGACCACGCACGCGTGCTCGCCGCCCGCCCGGAACTGGTCGACGGTGTGATCATCACCGACCCGGACACGCACGCGCGTGCCCGCGAGGCGCTCGCCGACGCCGCCCTGCTGCCGCGCTCCGCCGTCGCCGTCGGCACGGCCGCCGCCCTGCTCGCCCCGACTCCCGCCGACAGCGCCGCCCCCGGTGACGTGTTCCTCGTGCCGCCGAACCCGGCCATGCACGACGAGCACGCCGCCGACGAGGAGCGCCAGGCGCTGCGCGCGCGGGCCACCGCGCGCGACGAGGAGATCCGCGCCCTCGCCGCCCGGCTCGGCAAGGACCGTGAACTGGCCGCCCGGCTCGCCTCCTGGCGCACCGGCTGCCCCGCCGGACGCCTCACCGAACTGGCCCAGGCCGCCCAGGAGGCCCGTGCGTTCGCCGAGGAGTCCGAGGCCGAGCTGGCCGAGGCGCGCACCCTGCGCGCGGAGGCCGAGGAGGCCGCCGCCGAGGCCGTACAGGTCCGCGACGAACGGCAGGAGGCCGCGCAGAAGGCCCGTCGTGCCGCCGACGCCCTCGCCGGACTCGCCTACCGGCTCCGCGAGCGCGCCGGCTGGCAGGTGAAACTGCGCGAACTCGCCGACGAGGCCACCGAGTCCGAGGCCCGCGCCCAGGCCTGCCTGGAGCGCGCCCGTGCCGCCGACGAGGACCGCCGCGCCGCCCAGCGCGCCGCCGACGACGCGCGCCGCACCGCGCGCGCCCTGCGCGCCGAGCGCTCCGAGATCGCGGGCGCCCCCGACGACGTACCGGTCGAGGAGGCGGACGCCCCCAAGGCGTCCCTGCCCGCCCTCCGCGAGGCCTACCGGGCGGCCTCCCAGGTGTACGAGAAGGTCGGCGTCGGCGCCGACCTGCGTGCCGAGCAGGCCCGCGCGGAGAGCGACGAGAGCGCTGCCCGCGCCGAACTGGACCGGCTCAGCAACAAGGTCCGCACCCGCGCCGAGCAGTTGCTCCAGTCGCCCGACGGCTCCGACGGCCCGTCCCGGCAGGCCGCCGCGGCGCGTGCGGAGGAGCTGGTGCAGCTCCTGGAGACCCGCATGTCCAGCGCGAGCGAGCAGCTCGGGCGGCTGCGCGGCGAGGCCGAGCGGCACGCCCCCGAGGACGGCGAGGCGCACACCGAGCTGCCCGGGGAACTCGTCCCGCGCGACGCCGAGCACGCCCAGGCGCTGCTGCGCACCGCGACGGGCGAACTCGCCGCCCGCACCGGGGCCCTGGCCGAGGCCCGGGACGCGCATGCCGAGCTGCTGGAGGCCAACCGGGCCGCCGAGGACGCGGCCGGCGGCTTCGACGAGATCGCCGCGATGCTCCGTGACCTGCTGCGCGAGCACGCCGCCGAGGAGGAGCAGGAGGAGCCGGAACCCTACCCGGGCAGCCTGGAGGAGGCCCGGCACTCCGCCGCCGAGGCCCGCCGCTCGCTGCGCGGCTGCGCCGCCGACCTGTCCGCCGCCGAGGCGGCCGTGCGCGAGGCGAGCGACGTGCTCGTCCGGCACGCCAACTCCACGCGCTACGAGCAGGTCCGCACCCCCGCCCGGCAGCAGATCCGCGAGCTGCCCGCCGCCGCGCTGCCCGAGCACGCGCAGAAGTGGGCCGACGCCTTCGCGCCCCGACTGCGCGTGCTGACCGACGAGTTGGCGCAGCTGGAGCGCAACCGCGACTCGATCGTGGACCGCCTGCGGGGCCTGGTGGAGTCCGCCCTCGCGACCCTGCGCTCCGCCCAGCGGCTCTCCCGCCTCCCGGAAGGCCTCGGCGAGTGGTCGGGGCAGGAGTTCCTGCGCATCCGCTTCGAGGAGCCCGACCAGGCCACGCTCGCCGAACGGCTCGGCGAGGTCATCGACGACGCCACCCGCGCGGCCGTGAAGAAGAACTCCGACCTGCGCCGCGACGGCATGTCCCTGCTGCTGCGCGGCGTCGCGGCGGCGCTGCAGCCGAAGGGCGTGGCCGTCGAGATCCTCAAGCCCGACGCCGTACTGCGCGCCGAGCGGGTGCCCGTCGGGCAGATGGGCGACGTGTTCTCGGGCGGCCAGCTGCTCACGGCGGCCATCGCGTTGTACTGCACGATGGCCGCGCTGCGCTCGAACGACCGGGGCCGGGACAAGCACCGGCACGCCGGCACCCTGTTCCTCGACAACCCGATCGGCCGCGCCAACGCCACCTACCTGCTGGAGCTGCAGCGGGCCGTGTCGGACGCGCTCGGTGTGCAGCTGCTGTACACCACCGGCCTGTTCGACACGACCGCCCTGGCGGAGTTCCCGCTGGTCATCCGCCTGCGCAACGACGCCGACCTGCGCGCGGGCCTGAAGTACATCAGTGTGGAGGAACACCTCCGGCCCGGGTTGCCCCAGCAGCCCCAGGCCGGAGAGACGGTGCACAGCGAGATCACGGCGACCCGGATGTTCAGAAAGCCGGCGTAGTCGTCAGCGGTCGTCCTTGATCAGGTCCGCGCACTTCTCGCCGATCATCATCGTCGTGACGCACGGGTTGACCGCGATCAGGTCCGGCATCACCGACCCGTCGGCGACCCGCAGCCCCTCGACCCCCTTGACCCGCAGCCGCGCGTCGAGCGGGGCCGAGGGATCGCCGTCGGCACCCATCTTCACCGTGCACGACGGGTGGTAGACGGTGTTGTGCGTCTTGTGGATGTAGTCCAGGAGCTCGTCGTCGGTACGGACGTCCGGGCCGGGCGTTAGCTCGGCCCCGGTCCAGCCGCTCAGGGCCGGCTGCGCTGCGATACGGCGGGCCAGCCTGAGCCCGTACGTCATCACCCGCACATCGTGCTCGTGCGTGAAGTACCGCGGGTCCACCTTCGGCTTGTCCCGGTAGTCCCGGGTCCGCAGCCGCACCGTGCCGCGCGACTTCGCCTTGGTCACGTTGGGCGTCAGACAGAACGCGTTCTCCGAGGTGGGGTAGCCCCAGCGTGCGGTGTTCATGTCGAACGGCACCGAGCCGTAGTGGAACATCAGGTCGGGCCGGTCCAGGCCGGGCTCGGTGTCGTAGAAGATGCCCGCCTCCCACCACTGGCTCGACGTGGTGGGCATGGGCCGCTTGGCCTCCCACATGATCACGCCCTCGGGGTGGTCCTGGAGGTTCTCGCCGACGCCGGGGGAGTCGACGACGACGTCCACGCCGACCTCGCGCAGATGCCCGGCGGGGCCGATGCCGGACAGCATCAGCAGTTTCGGGGAGTCGATCGAGCCGCAGGAGACGACCACCTCGTGCCGGGCCCTCACCGTGCGGGTGTGCACCAGGTCCGGGTCCAGGTACTCGGCGCCCACGCACCGCCGGCCCTCCAGCACCAGCTTCTTGGCGCGTACTCCGGTACGGATGTCCAGATTCGGACGCTTGCCCATGACCGGGTGCAGATAGGCCACCGAGGACGACTGGCGGACGTTGTTCTCGTCGGAGTTGATCTGGAACCAGTTGGCCCCGCGCACCACCGTCTTCCCGGTGTTGAACGGGACCGTGGGTATCCCCGCCTGCGCGCACGCCTCCAGCAGGGCCGCGCCGCAGGGGTCGCCGCCCTTCAGGGTGCGCAGCTTCACCGGGCCGGTGCGGCCGTGGTGGTCGCCGGGCGCGTCGTTGTTCTCCAGCCGCCGGTACAGCGGGAACAGGTCGGCCGCGCTCCAGCCCGTACAGCCCTGGGCCGCCCAGTCGTCCAGGTCCTCGGCCGGCGCCCAGAAGGCGATACAGGAGTTGTGCGACGAACAGCCGCCCAGCACCTTCGCACGCGCGTGCCGCATAAAACTGTTGCCGGTGGCCTGCGGCTCGACCGGGTAGTCCCAGTCGTAGCCGGACTCCAGCAGGCCCATCCAGCGCTCCAGCCTGAGGACGTCGTCGTCGCCGACGTCGCTCGGCCCCGCCTCCAGCACGCACACCGTCACGGACGGGTTCTCGGAGAGCCGCGCCGCCACCACGTTGCCCGCCGTGCCGCCGCCGACCACCACGTAGTCGAACTCGTCGATGCTCATATGACCTCCTTGCCGGCCGGAATCCGGCCGGAATCAGTCGTTGTCGGTCGTAATCGGTGGGTGTGGGGCGGCGTCAGTCGGCCGCCGGGGCGGTGAGGTGAGCCGAGGCCGCGGCGGACGCCGCTTCCAGGCGGTGCTCGGCGAGCACACCGGTGCGGTGGCGCTGGACGAACCAGTAGTAGGCGAAGCCGCCTCCGGCGATGACCGCGACGAACAGCACCGCGCCCCAGCGCAGGTACCAGTGGTACGGCGCGCTCGCGTTGTAGACCGCGGCGCGCGGCCAGATCAGGTTGACCGTCATGGCCGCGCCCCACACGACCGCGACGATGTTGACGAGCAGCCCCCAGCGGCCCAGCGAGAACCGGCCCCCGCCCGCCGGCTGCCACCTGCCGCGCAGCCGGGCCACCAGCATCGGCGCCGTGACGCCCAGGTAGGCGAGGTAGATCATGATGATGCCGATGCTGGTGACGACCGTGATGATCTGCGGCTGGCGGATGTTGACCACGAGGATCGCCAGCGCCAGCACGCCGATGATCACGGCCGGCAGGACCGGGGTCTGGAAGCGCGGGCTGACCCGGGCCAGCAGCGAGGACGCGGGCAGGTTGTTGTCCCGTGCCATGGCGAACGCCAGCCGGATCGCCGCCGTGTGCACGGCCAGCGCGCACACCGTGACCGCGATCAGCACGCACCACAGCATCGCCTTGCCGGCCGTCGGACCGAGCACGTCGAGCACGATGTACTGCAGGCCGTCCGTGGACAGCTTGTCGCCCTTGAGGCTGGAGACACTCATCAGCGCCAGCAGCAGGACCAGTCCGCCCAGGACGAAGGAGGCGACGATCGCGCGGATGATGGCGCGCGGGGCGTTCCGGGACGGGTCCAGGGACTCCTCGCCGAGCGAGGCGGCGGTGTCGAAGCCGTACATGACGTACGCGGAGGCCAGCGAGGCCACCAGGAAGGCGCCGAGGTAACCCGTCGAGTAGCCCGATCCCATGTGGTTCGTCTGCATGACGACTTGAGGGCCACGGGTGATGTGGACGGCGAACAAGATGATCAATACAACGGTGGCGATCAACTCGATGAAGACGCCCGCCGTGTTGATCGTGGCCATCAACTTGACGCCGAAAGCATTGATCAGCGTGGTGAACAGGATCAACACGGCAGCCAGGACGACCGCGTTCGTCGCCACGTCGTACTTGCCGGTGCCGTCCCCGATGAACTGGAACGTGGACGAGATCTGCGGCAGCGTCAACTGGTAGGCCAGCGCGACCGCGGAGATGGACACGATGGACGCGATCAACATCATCCACCCGGCCAGCCAGCCGAGATGGGGATTGCCGATCTTCTTCGACCAGTTGTAGACCGAGCCGGCCACCGGGTAGCGGGCGGCGAGTTCGGCGAAGCACAGGGCGACCGCGAACTGGCCGGCGAACACCATCGGCCACGACCACCAGTAGGCCGGACCGCCGCTGCCGTAGCCGAAGTAGAACAGCTGGAAGGTGCCCGTCAGGATCGAGATGTAGCTGATCCCGGCGGCGAAGGTGTGGAAGTTGCCGAGCGTGCGCTTGAGCTCGGGTTTGTAGCCGAACTCCGCGAGCTCGGCGTCGTCGTGGTGGTGGGGGCCTGGCGATTGGTCGGTGGTCGTCATGAGCGGACTCCTCTGGCTGTCAGTCGAACCAGCCCTGCGGTGCCGGCGCGGTGGTGCGCCAGATGTGTTTCGTCTCGCGGTACTCGGCGAGCCCCGCCGGTCCGAGTTCACGCCCGAACCCGGACTGCTTGTAACCACCCCACTCGGCCTGGGGCACATACGGGTGGTAGTCGTTGATCCAGACCGTGCCCAGGCGCAGCCCCGCCGCGACCCGGGCCGCCCTGGCCTCGTCGCCGGTCCAGACGGCGCCCGCGAGGCCGTAGATCGTGTCGTTGGCGAGCCGTACGGCCTCTTCCTCGGTGGTGAACCGCTCGACGGTCAGCACCGGCCCGAAGGACTCCTCCCGGACCACGGACATGCCGCTCGTGCACGCGTCCAGGACGGTCGGCAGGTAGTAGAAGCCCTCGTCGTGGCCGGGGCCGGAGGGCCGGGCGCCGCCGCAGCGCAGCACCGCCCCCTCCTCGATGCCCCGCGCCACATAGGCCTCGACCTTCGCCCGGTGGGCCGCCGAGATCAGCGGCCCGGCCTGCGCCCGCTCGTCGAACGGGCCGCCCAGCCGGATCAGCCGGGCCCGGCGTACGACCTCGTCCACGAACCGGTCGTGCAGCGCGTCCTCGACCAGCAGCCGGGCCCCGGCCGAGCACACCTGCCCGGAGTGCAGGAACACCGCGGTCAGCGCCATGTCGACCGCCGCGTCGAAGTCGGCGTCCGCGAAGACGATGTTGGGGTTCTTGCCGCCGAGTTCGAGTGCGACCTTCTTCACCGTCCCGGCGGCGGCCGCCATCAGCCTGCGGCCGGTCTGCAGACCGCCGGTGAAGGAGACCAGGTCGACGTCCGGATGCTCGCCCAGCGGGGCGCCCGCCTCCGGACCGGCGCCCAGCACCAGATTGGCCACGCCCGCCGGCAGCCCCGCCTCCGCCAGCAGCCGCACCAGGTGGATCGCCGTGTGCGGGGTCAGCTCGCTGGGCTTCAGCACGAAGGTGTTGCCCGCCGCGAGGGCCGGCGCGACCTTCCACGCGGTCTGCAGCAGCGGATAGTTCCAGGGCGTGATCAGCGCGCAGACGCCGACCGGTTCGTACACCACCCGGCTGTCGACGTCCTCCCGCCCCGTGTCGACCACCCGCCCCGTCTCGCTCGCGACCAGCCGCCCGAAGTAGCGGAAACAGTTGACGACATCGTCAATGTCGTACGCACTCTCCACCAGCCGCTTGCCCGTGTCCAGGGACTCGGCGCGGGCCAGGGCGTCCTTGTCACGGACGAGCAGGTCCGCGACCCGCAGCAGCAGGTCGCCGCGCTCCTGCGCGGGCGTACGCGGCCAGGGACCGGTGTCGAAGGCGCGCCGGGCCGCCGCGATCGCCTCCACGGTGTCCTTGCCGCCGGCCTCGTCCACGACGCCGACCAGCGAGCCGTCGGCGGGGCAGCGGATCTCCCGGGTGCGCTCGTCCAGGGCGCTGCGCCACGCGCCGTCGATGAAGAGATCAGGCACGGGCGTCTCCCAGCCGGGTCAGCAGCCACTCGTGGAAGATCCCGATGTGGTGCTCGTTCGGGACCAGCACCCCGCCCCCGCGGTACGCGCGCGACGACATGGCCGGCTGGGTGCGTTCGCACGCCTCGAAGTCCTGCACGTTGACCCGGTGGAACAGTTCCACGGACTTCGACACGTCCGCGCCCGACGCCACCACCTCCGGCGCGTACAGCCAGTCGCACTCCACGACCGTGCGGTCCTCGGCCAGCGGGACCATGCGGTGCAGGATGACGTGGTCCGGGACCAGGTTGACGAACACGGTCGGCTTGATCGTGATGGCGTAGTAGCGGCGGTCCTGGTCGTCGCTCACCTCGGGGAGCCTGCCGAAACCCTCGCTGCCGTCGACCGTGAAACCCTTGATCCGCTCACCGAACTCCGCGCCGTGTCCGACGTAGTACTGGGCGGCGTACCCGTCGGCGAACTCCGGGAGCACCTCGGTGAGTTCGGGGTGGATCGTGGCGCAGTGGTAGCACTCCATGAAGTTCTCGACGATCAGCTTCCAGTTGGCCTTCACGTCGTACGTGATGCGCTTGCCGAGGGCCAGCCGCTCGGTGCCGTAGCGCTCGATGGCGGCGGCGTCGCCGAGCCGTTCCACGGCCGCGTGCATCACGGTGTCCTCGAAGGAGGGCGGTTCGTCGGCGAGGCACACCCAGGCGTAGCCGAGCCATTCGCGCAGGGCCACGTTGATCAACCCGTACGCGACTCGATCGATGTCCGGCATCTTGATCAAGTTGGGTGCGGCGATCAACTTGCCGTCAAGGTCGTATGTCCATGCGTGGTACGGGCACTGCAGAGTGCGGCGCACCTCGCCGGACTCCTCCATGCACAGCCGGGCGCCCCGGTGCCGGCACACGTTCAGGAAGGCGCGCAGCTCACCCGTACGCGTGCGGGTGATGATGACGTTCTCGCGGCCCACCTGGACCGTGCGGAAGGCACCCGGCTTGTCCAGGTCGGCGCTGCGGACCGCGCAGAACCACAGGGACTCGAAGAGGTTCTCCTGCTCCTGCCGGAAGACGTCCGGGTCGGTGTAGTAGCGGCCCGGAAGCGTCGCGATGAGGCTCGGGGAGATCGGGGTCGTCGTCACGGACGTCTCCTAACGGCGGATGCGGGTCATCTTCGGGTCGAAGAGCGGCTCGTCGGCGACGGTGGCCGGCACCTTCTCGCCGAAGTACGCGATGTGCACGCCCGTGCCGGTGGCAAGGCCCGCCGGGAGCCAGGCGTAGGCGATGCAGCGCCCGAGCGTGTAGCCGTACGACGCGCTGGTCACATAGCCGGCCGGGACGCCGTCGACGAACACCGGCTCCTTGCCGAGCACCACGGCCGCGGGGTCGTCGAGGAGGAGCGGGGTGAGCCGGCGCGAGGGCTCACCGGCCCGCTCCAGTGCCGCCCTGCCGACGAAGTCCTCCTTGTCCATACGGACCGCGAAGCCGACGCCCGCCTCGAACGGATCGTGCTCGTCGGTCATGTCGGCGCCCCAGGCGCGGTACCCCTTCTCCAGCCGCAGGGAGTTGAAGGCGGACCGCCCGGCCGCGATCACGCCGTGCTCCTGCCCGGCCTCCCACAGCGTGTCCCAGAGCCGGAGCCCCAGGTCGGCCGTGGTGTACAGCTCCCAGCCCAGCTCGCCGACGTAGCTGAGGCGCATCGCCGTCACCGGCACGTGCCCGAGGTAGGTCTGCTTGGCCCGGAAGTAGCCGAAGCCCTCGTGGGAGAAGTCGTCGCGGGCCAGCGGCTGGACCAGGTCGCGGGCGAGCGGCCCCCAGACGCCGATGCAGCAGGTGCCGGAGGTGATGTCCCTGACCTGGACGTCGTCGGGCGCGTGCCGCAGCAGCCAGTCGAGGTCGGCGGGGGAGTTCGCCCCGACCTGGAAGCGGTCGGCGGCGAGACGGGCGACGGTGAGGTCGGAGCGGATGCCCCCGGTCTCGTCCAGGAGCAGGGTGTAGGTGACCGCGCCGGGCTTCTTGCGGAGGTTGTTGCTGGTCATGCGGTCCAGGAAGGCGAGCGCGCCGGGTCCGGTCACCTCCAGGCGGCGCAGCGGGGTCATGTCGTACAGAGCCACCTTCTCGCGGGTCGCCCTGGCCTCGGCGGCGGCGATCGGGGACCAGTAGCGGGCCGACCAGGCATCGCGCTCGGGGAGGTCGCCGAGGGCGTCCACGAGCGGGGCGTTCGCCTCGTACCAGTGCGGACGCTCCCAACCGGCGCCCTCCAGGAAGAAGGCGCCGAGCTGCTGCTGACGGGCGTGGAAGGGGCTGACGCGCAGCGGCCGGGGCTGTTCCATCGGCTGGAGGGGGTGCAGCACGTCGTACACCTCGACGAACTGCTGTGAACCGCGCTCACGGACATACGACGGTGAACGCTGCGCCTCCTCGAACCGCGTGAGGTCGCACTCGTGCACGTCCACCGACGGCCGCCCGTCGACCATCCACTCGGCCACCGCCTTCGCCACCCCGGCGGAGTGCGTCACCCAGACCGCCTCGGCCAGCCAGAAGCCGCGCAGCTGCCGGGTCTCTCCGAGGACCGGCATGCCGTCCGGGGTGAAGGAGAAGACGCCGTTGAAGCCGGTCTCGATCTCCGTCGCCCGCAGCGCGGGCAGCAGCCGCCGGCAGTCCTCCCAGCTCGGCGCCCAGTCCTCCTCGGTGAACGGGTACGAGGACGGCATCTCCATGTCCCGCGCCCGAGCCTCGTCGTACGGGAACACGGCGAACGGGTCCACCGGCAGCGGCCGGTGCGCGTACGAACCGATGCCGATGCGGTCCGTGTGCTCACGGAAGTACAGATCGCGGTCCTGGAAACGCAGGATCGGCTTCGAGGCCTCGGCCGTGGCGCCGCTCAGCTCGGGGAGCGGCCTGGTCCCCGCGTACTGGTGCGCGAGCGGCTGCAGCGGTACGTCGACCCCGGCCATGCGGCCGATGACCGGCCCCCAGAACCCGGCCGCGGAGACCACGTGGTCGGCGGGGAAGGTGCCCCGGTCGGTGACCACGCCGGTGACCCGGCCGTCCGCCTGCTCGATGCCGGTGACCGTGTGGCGGTCCAGGAAGCGGGCGCCGCGCGCGGTGGCCCGGTCCATCTGGGCGCGGGCCGCGAACAGGGCCCGGGCCAGGCCGTCGTCGGGCGTGTGGAATCCACCGAGGACGACCGACTCGTCCAGCAGCGGCCACAGTTCCTTGCAGCGGGCGGTGCTCACGACCTCACCGCGGATGCCCCAGGAGGCGGCGTAGCCGGCCCTGCGGTGCAGCTCGGCCAGTCGCTCGGGGGTCGTCGCGAGTTCCAGGCCGCCGACCTGCTGGAAGCAGGAGACACCGTCGACCTGGAGGGAACAGAACTTCTCGACGGTGTACTTGGCGAACTCCGCGAGCGTCTTCGAGGGACTGGTCTGGAAGACGAGTCCGGGAGCGTGGGAGGTGGAGCCGCCCGGGGCGGGGAGCGGGCCCTGTTCGAGGACGGTGACGTCGGTCCAGCCGCGGGCGGTCAGCTCGTCGGCGAGGGAGCAGCCGACGATGCCGGCGCCGATGACGACGACGCGGGGGCCCTGGGACCGGTGTTCGGGGGTGCTGGACATGCCCCTCCTTGTGGTGGCGGGGATGGCAGGTGCGGGAAGTCGCTCAGGCGGGGACGTTCGGCCGCTCGGCGGCGATCGTCGTGTCCTGGCCGTGCCCGGTGTGGACGACGGTGCCGCCCGGCAGGGTGAGCAGCCGGGCGCGGAGTGACGCCAGGATCGTGGGGCGGTCCGAGTAGGAGCGGCCGGTGGCGCCGGGACCGCCGTGGAAGAGGGTGTCGCCGGTGAAGACGGAGCCGAGGAAGGGGGCGTACAGGCAGCAGCTGCCCCAGGTGTGGCCGGGGGTGTGGATGACCTGGAGTTCGATCCCGGCGACCGTGAGGACGCGGCCGTCGGTCAGCTCGCCGTCCGGCTTGCGGTCGGGGTGGGCGTGGGACCACAGCTCGTGGTCGTCCGGGTGGAGCAGGACGGGTGCTCCGGTACGGGTGGAGAGCGCGGCCGCGGCGCCGATGTGGTCGTCGTGGGCGTGGGTGCAGACGACGGCGCCGACCCGGCGGCCCGCCGTGGCGCGGTGGATCGCCTCGGCGTCGTGCGCGGCGTCCACGATCAGCACCTCCTCGTCGTCGCCGACCAGCCAGACGTTGTTCTCGACGTCGAAGGTCTCGCCGTCGAGGCTGAACGTGCCCTGCGTGACGACGCGTTCGATGCGTACGGCGCCCTTCACAGGACGACCACCGAGCGCAGCACCTCGCCGCGGTGCATCTTGCCGAACGCCTCCTCCACCTGGTCGAGGGAGATGGTCTCGGAGACGAAGGCGTTCAGGTCGAGCAGGCCGTACAGGTACTGGTCGACCAGGAACGGGAAGTCCCGGCTCGGCAGGCAGTCGCCGTACCAGGAGGACTTGATGGCGCCGCCGCGCGAGAAGACGTCGATCAGCGGGAGTTCGACCTTCATCTCGGGGGAGGGCACCCCGACCTGGACCAGCAGACCGGCGTGGTCGCGCATGTAGAAGGCCTGCTCGAAGGTCTCCGGCCGGCCGACCGCGTCGATGGCGATGTCCACGCCGTGCCCGTCGGTGAGGGCGCGAACCGCCTCGACCGGGTCGGTGCCCAGGGAGTTGACGGTGTGGGTGGCGCCGAACTTCTCCGCCTGGTCGAGCTTCTTGTCGTCGATGTCCACGGCGATGACCTTCATGGCGCCGTTCAGACAGGCGCCCGCGATGGCCGCGTTCCCGACACCGCCGCAGCCGATGACGGCGACCGAGTCACCGCGCCCGACCTTGCCGGTGTTGACCGCCGCCCCGTAACCGGCCATCACCCCGCAGCCGATGAGACCGGCCGCCTCCGGACGCGCCGCCGGGTCGATCTTCACCGCCTGCCCGGCCGCGACCAGCGTCTTCTCGGCGAACGCGCCGATGCCGAGGGCATTGCTGAGCGGGGTGCCGTCCAGCAGGGTCATCGGCTGGGCGGCGTTGCGGGAGTCGAAGCAGTACCAGGGCCGGCCACGGCGACAGGAACGGCAGCCGCCGCAGGGCGCCCGCCAGGCCAGCACCACGTAGTCACCGGGCTCCAGGTCGGTGACACCCGCGCCGACCGCCTCGATCGTGCCGGCCGCCTCATGGCCCAGCAGGAACGGGAAGTCGTCGTTGATCGCGCCCTCCCGGTAGTGGAGATCCGTGTGGCACACCCCGCAGGCCTGCACCCTGACCAGGACCTCGCCGGGCCCCGGGTCGGGAACCACGATCGTCCGCACCTCCACGGGTGCGCCCTTCTTCACAGCGACTACGGCACGGACCTCGTGTGGCACGACAAGCTCCTCTGCTGTTGCGCATTGCACGATGGGTTGCGCGATGGGGAACATACTGAGAACGGCGTCACACGGCCGTCAAGGGGTGCGCGTTAACCCTTGGCAAAAGGAATCCGCGGGGCGAAACCCTTCGGACACACGGCGGCGCGGGACCGGTGTCGCCCACCGGTCCCGCGCCGCCGTGACGGTCTGCCGCAACTCCTTCAGAAGCCGTAGCCCATACGGCGCGACAACTCGGCGCCGGCCGCCACCGTCCGCTTCGCCACCTCCGGCAGCCGGTCCGGATTCAGCCGGTACACCGGCCCCGAGACGCTGATCGCGGCGATCACCTTGCCGTCGTGCGCACGCACCGGTGCCGCGACGGCGGCGAGCCCCAGCTCCAGTTCCTCGATCGTGACGCCGTAGCCCTGTTCGACCACGGCCTCCAACTCGGCGCGCAGCATCGCCGCCCCGGTGATCGTCCGGTCGGTGAACCGCGGCAACGAGCGCGCCAGCAGGCCTTCGCGCAGGGTGGGCGGCATGTGCGCGAGCAGCACCTTGCCGCTGGAGGTGGCGTGCAGCGGGGTGCGTCTGCCGAGCCAGTTCTGCGCGGTGACGGAGGCGGTGCCGCGGGCCTGCATGATGTTGACGGCCGCGTCCTCGTCGAGCACGGCGATGTTCACCGTCTCGCCCAGTTCGTCGGCGACCTCGCGGCAGACCGGGACGCCCTCCTGGGAGATGTCCAGCCGCACTGCCGCCGCCCCCGCCAGGCGCAGTACGCCGGCCCCGAGGTAGTACTTGCCGCGGTCCTTCGCCTGGGCCACCAGGCCGCGGTTCTCCAGGACGCCGAGCAGCCGGAAGGCCGTGGACTTGTGCACGTCCAGTTCCTCGGCGATCTCGGTGACGCCCGCCTCGCCGTGCCGGGCGAGGATCTCCAGCACACTCACGGCGCGGTCCACCGACTGCACCGCGCTGACCGCGCCGCGGCCGTTCTGCCTCTCCGGGACTCGGGGGTTCTCCGTGGTCTCCTCGCTGCGGTCAGACTGCTTCTGCGTGCGGGTCATGGCTCAACTCTCACCACCTGTGGGCCCGGTTCGGGCCGCATCTGCGGGAAGCCCTTGACGCGGCGGTCGTCCCGCGCGGATTCTGTTGCGCATGGCGCTAGCTCGTGCGCCATACGAAACATCATGTTACCGAAGCGTCCGGATCCCGGAAGGGTGCCGGACGACCCGGACCCAGACGTCCGGCCTTGCTGTGCCGCTGCACTCCCTTACCGCTGCCCGGCCGGACCACCGCGGGTCCGGCTCCCGGCTGCATCCCTGACGCCTGCATCGAGCAGGTCCCGGACCGAGCGTCCCGGACCGAGAGGGGGGCCCGTGATTCCCGTCTGCCGCCTCGAAAACCTCCCCGAGGGTGAGTCCGTCCGCGTCGAGACCACACCGCCCATCGCCGTGTTCCGCACCGAAGACGGCGGGCTCTACGCCGTCGACGACACCTGTACCCACCAGGACGCGTCCCTCTCCGAGGGCTGGCTGGAGGGCTGCCTGGTCGAATGCCCGCTGCACGCCGCGTCCTTCGACCTGCGCACCGGCGAACCGACCTGCCTGCCGGCCCGACGGCCCGTCCGCACTCACCGCGTCACCGTCGAGGACGGCGTCATCCACGTCCACCTCACCGCGGAGGAGGGCACGGCCGCATGAAGACCACCCAGAACCGCCGCGACCGAACGAGGAGCGCCCGCGGCTGCCGGAGCCGACCGAACTTCGCCAGGCCGAGGGACGATCGCATGAACGCGGCCCGGGGCGGGTGGGGCTGGGTGAGGCCGGCCCGGGCTGGGTGGGATTGCATGAGGTTGGCGAGGGGCCGGTGGGATCGGGTGAAGCCCGCTGGTGGTGGGCGGGGCTGTGTGAAGCCGGCCCAGGGCCGGTGGGGTTGTGGGAAGGAGGCCCAGCGCCGGTGTGACTGCGTGGGGACGGCCGAGGGCCGGTGGGACCGTGTGAAGCCGGCCGAGGGGCGGCCGGTCCGCGTGAAGACGGCCCGGGGCCGGGCGGAACGGCTGGACTCCGTCGGCGATCGCCACGGCGACGACAACTCCCTACGCGGGCGCCGGTGCCGCACGGCCCGTGCCCGGAGACAGCTCGTGACCCGATCCCCCAGCTCCTGGCCCACCGGCAGGACACCCATGGGCCCTCCCTCCGACGAGGCAGCGGCCCGCACCGACCACCCCGCCGCCCCCGCGAGGAGCCGTGCCGTATGAAGACCGTGACCATCGTCGGCGCCTCCCTCGCCGGGCTCTACGCCGCCCGTGAACTGCGCGCCCAGGGCTTCGACGGCCGTCTGGTGATCGTCGGCGAGGAAACCCACCGCCCCTATGACCGCCCTCCCCTCTCCAAGGACTTCCTCACCGGCCGCACCGACGAGGAGCACCTCGCCCTCACCGACGCCGACGACACCGCCGGACTCGACGCCGAGTGGCTGCTCGGCGTCCGCGCCCGAGGCCTCGACACGCGCGGCCGTACCGTTCTTCTCGAAGACGGCCGTACGGTCTCCACCGACGCCGTCGTCATCGCCACCGGCGCCGCCGCGCGACGGATCCCCGGCGAGAGCCTCGCCGGCGTGCACACCCTGCGCACCCTGGACGACGCCCGCGCCCTGTGCGCCGACCTCTGCCGAGGACCCCGCCGGGTCGTCGTCATCGGCGGCGGCTTCATCGGCGCCGAAACCGCCTCCTCGTGCGCCGGCCTGGGGCACGAGGTCACGGTGGTCGAGGCCGCACCGCTGCCGCTGGTGCCCCAGCTCGGCGCCGGGATGGCCGCCGCGTGCGCTGCCCTGCACCGTCGCGGCGGGGTGGAGCTCATCACCGGAACCGGTGTGGTCGGCCTGCGCGGCACCGCCACCGTCACCGGTGTCGACCTCACCGACGGACGCGCGCTGCCCGCCGACCTCGTGATCGTCGGCATCGGCGCCATACCCAACACCTCCTGGCTGGTGGGCTCGACGCTCGCCCTCCACGACGGCGTCCTGTGCGACGACGGTTGTGCGACGGCCCTGCCCCAGGTAGTGGCGGTGGGGGACGTCGCGCGCGTGGGCGGGAGCCGGTCCGAGCACTGGACCTCCGCCACCGAGCAGCCCCGCGTCGCCGTGACCAACCTGCTCGCCGGCCGCACCGTCGAAACGCTGCGCACGGTGCCGTACTTCTGGTCCGACCAGTACGGCTCCCGCATCCAGTTCGCGGGCCGGCACCGTGACGGTGACACCGTCCGCGTCACCGAGGGCGAGATCACCGACGATGGCCCGGGCGAGGCCGGCTTCCTCGCCCACTACGAGCGGGACGGCCGTACGGTTGCTGTCCTCGGAGTGGACCGGCCGCGCGCCTTCATGCGGGCCCGCCGCGAACTCCAGCGGGAGGAGCGGGAACGGGCCGCACCGGCCGCCCTGTGACACCGGACCGGAGCCGTCCGGCAGGGGTCACACCCCGCCCCGCCTACGCCCTGCCCGGGTCGTCCCCTGCCGAGATCCGCGCCCGCCCCCGGCCACTCCCGCTCAGCTATGCGAGAACTGCCCGGCGCCGCCCCGCCGGCGTATCCGCTCCTGCTCACGCAGGGCCGCGCGCTCCTCACGCCGGCGGGCGCGCCGCTCGCGGCGAAGCGCCCGGGCCGTGCTGCTCGGCTCGGAGATCACGCCGTACCGCTGGCTCCACACCTGGCGGGTCACCCACACGTCCACCACGGCCCAGGTGGCCACCACCGTGCTCGCCACGCTGCTGATCACCATGGGGAACGCCAGCCAGGACCCGGCCATCGTGCACAGGAACGCCACCATCGCCTGGATCAGGGTCACCGCCGTGATCAGGACCGCGCGCACCGCCGCCGTACGCACCGGATCCGGCAGCGGGTGCCGTCGGGCGGGCTCCTCGACCCACAACGGCCGGTAGTCCTGCTGCTGTTCGCCGGTGGACTCCGCAGCGCTCCCACGCGCCGGGATGTCGCGATCCGGCGCCCCCGGGCGCCGCCCCGCCGCCGAGCGCCCCGCCACGCTCTCTTCAGGCGCTTCGCGCCGCTCCGCCGTGCCCATCACCGTGTCACTCCCCACCGCCAGCAGACCGCTCGCCCCCGGTGTCACAAGACTCCGGCTCCCCCAGTGGCTGCCCGGCTTGCGCAGTTTTACGCCGCCGGGGTGCGGCATGCGGCTCCTGTGGCCCATTCCGCCCCCATTTCCCGTAGAGAAGGACGAACGAGATCGCGGGAAGATTCCCGCCCAGCGAAAAAAACAAGCCAACCGCCCGGCCACGGCAGCACGGTCACCCCCGGTGCGGCCGGCAGATCGCGGTGGCAATCTCCCGTAATGCCCGGACAACTCGCCATGTCTCGCAGTCGAAGTGGAAGTTCACCCTCCGGACGTGTCTTCGAGTTGACCGTGAGGCGGTAGTAGGCTCGCGCCGTTTGTTGACGCACATGTGCACCCCCGGCCCGCGGGGGTCGAGCTGGGGGAGGCCATGCGCTTTCGCGGGAAGTCGATCCGCCGGAAGATCGTGGCGCTGCTTCTCGTGCCGCTGGTGTCCCTGACCGCCGTCTGGGCCTTCACCACGGTACTCACCGGGCGCGAAGTCGCCCGGCTGTTCCACGTGTCGGACGTCAAGGAGGACATCGGTTACCCCGCCGAGGACACCGTCCGTGTCCTGCAGCAGGAACGCCGCCAGACCCTCGTCTACCTCGCCGACCCGAGAGCCGCCGACGCCCTCACCGCGCTGCAGCGCACCCGCACCGCCACCGACCGGGCCATCGCCGAGATCCGGAAGAACGCCGCTGACCACGACGTCCTCGATGCCATGGACGCGGACGACAGCGAACGCCTCGCCGCCGTCCTCGACGCCTTCGGCGGCCTCGACTCCCTGCGCCGCAGCGTCGAGGCGGGCACCGTCACCCGCGCCCAGGCCCTGGAGCAGTACAACCGCCTCGTCGACCCCTGCTTCACGCTGCTCGGCGCCCTCGAAGGCATCGACGACGTCGACCTGGACACGCAGGCCCGCGCGATGGTCAACATCAGCCGCGCCCGCGAGCTCCTCTCCCGCGAGGACGCCCTGCTCGGTTCCTCCCTGGTCGTCGGCCGGCTCTCCCGCGACGAGACCCGCGACATCTCCGACCTCGTCGCCCAGCGCACCATCCTGTACGACGTCAGCCTGCCGCTGCTGCCGGCCGCCGAACGCGAACGCTACGAACGCTTCTGGAACGGCGCCACCACCGCACCGCTGCGCGCGGCCGAACGGACCACCATCGGCACGGGCTCCGGCACTCCGCGCGGTGTCACGGCCCAGAGCTGGGACTCCGCGGCCGCGAGCGTGCTGGCCGGCCTCGGCACCCTCGACGACCAGGTGGGCGACCGCTTCCAGGACCGTACGCGTCCCGTGGCCATCGGCGTCATCCTGCAGGCGGCCGTCGCGGGCCTCCTCGGCCTGGTCGCACTCGTGCTCTCCGTCGTCCTGTCGGTCCGTGTGGGCCGCGGCCTCATCCGCGACCTGCGCCAGCTGCGCCTGGAGGCGCACGAGGCGTCCGGGGTCCGGCTGCCCAGCGTGATGCGCCGCCTGTCCGCCGGCGAACAGGTCGACGTCGAGACCGAGGTGCCGCGTCTGGAGTACGACAAGAACGAGATGGGCGAGGTCGGCCAGGCCCTCAACACCCTCCAGCGCGCCGCCGTCGAGGCCGCCGTCAAACAGGCCCAACTGCGGTCCGGCGTCTCCGAGGTCTTCGTCAACCTCGCCCGTCGCAGCCAGGTGCTGCTGCACAAGCAGCTCACCCTGCTCGACACCATGGAACGCCGCACCGAGGACACCGACGAACTCGCCGACCTCTTCCGCCTGGACCACCTCACCACCCGCATGCGGCGGCACGCCGAGGGTCTGGTGATCCTCTCCGGCGCCGCACCCTCCCGGCAGTGGCGCCGCCCGGTGCAGCTGATGGACGTCGTACGGGCCGCCGTCGCCGAGGTCGAGGACTACGAACGCATCGAGGTCCGGCGCCTGCCCCGGGTCGCCGTCACCGGGCCGGCCGTCGCCGACCTCACCCACCTCGTGGCCGAACTCCTGGAGAACGCCACGGTCTTCTCGCCCCCGCACACCGCCGTACAGGTGGTCGGTGAGCGGGTCGCCAACGGCTTCACGCTGGAGATCCACGACCGGGGCCTCGGCATGACCGCCGAGGCGCTCCTGGACGCCAATCTGCGCCTCGCCGAGACACCCGAGTTCGAACTGTCCGACACCGACCGGCTCGGCCTGTTCGTGGTCAGCCGGCTCGCCCAGCGCCAGAACGTCCGGGTCTCCCTCCAGCCGTCGCCCTACGGCGGCACCACCGCCGTCGTCTTCATCCCCGACGCGCTGCTGAGCGACGATGTGCCGGACACCAACGGCGTCGGCTTCCGCCTCGACCGGGACCGCCAGGAGAAGAGCATCGGGCAGGCGGGGGGCCGTGCCGGCGGACGGTCCGCCGCGCCGGCGCAGCTGCCCGGCCTGCCGACCTCGCTGCTGGACGGCCCCGTCGAACTGGAGGCACCCGTCGACCTCGACGCCATCGACGACTTCCCCGGTGTCCTGGGTGACGAGGACAGTGAGCGCGGCGGGCTGTTCCTGCCCCGCCGCTCCCTCTCCCGCGCCGAAGAGCAGCCGCCCTCCGCGTCCGCCGACCGCGCGCCGCGCGAGGAGGCCGAAGAACGCGGGCCCATCCCGCTGCCGCGCCGGCAGACCCCCAAACTGGTCAGCTCGCACGGCAAGCCCGTCACCGACCAGCGGACCCGCCGCGACGAACCGGAGCAGCAGCCCCCCGCCGCTTCCCGCCGACCCGACATGGGCGGACTGGCTCCGCTGCCCGCACGCCGGCGCACCACGGCCTCCCGCCGCCCCGCCGAACTCCCCGACCGCGCCCAGGAACGCGGCACGGCTCCCGCCGACGGCACCGCCCCGCCCTCCGATGTCCCCGGCCTGCCCCGCCGCACCCGACCCGGGTCACCCGGCGGGGCCGGCGCGGGTGCCACGGGCCGGCCGGACGGCGGCGGCACGGAGCGGTCGGACGCGGCCGTCACCGGTCGGTCGGATGCGGCCCTTCGCCCGCCGGGTGGCGGCACCCCAGGCTGGTCGGACCGGGGCGCCATGGACCGGCCGGACGAGGGTACGGCCCAGCCGGCCGGTGAGCGGTTCCGTTTCGGCCGCGAGACCGGAGCCGCCGGCGGGAGTGCCCGGCCCGACGGTGGCGGCGCTGAGCGCGCCGGTGACCGGGGTCGTTTCGGTACGGGCGGCGCTGAGTCCGTCGGTGAGCAGAGCGGTTTCGGTGCTGGCGAGGCCGAGCGCCTCGTTGAGCAGGGCGGTTTCGGCGACGGTGCGGCCGGGCGCGCCGGTGAGCACGGCCGTTTCGGTGATGAAGCGGCCGAGACGCGCGCAGAGCGGAACCGTTTCGGTCGTTCGGCCGAGCCGGCCGGCGAAAGGTTCCGTCCCCGTGGTGAACCCGCCGAGCCCTCCGCCGTGGAACCCCGGCCGGACGAGGCCCGGTCGGGCCGCGAGGCCTTGCCCACCCGGGGCACCCCGCCGACCGGCGCCACCGGCACCAGCGGCGTCATCCCCGCCGGCAGCCCCGCAGCCACCGGTTCGGGCGCCGCGGTGGCTCCCGAACCCGCCCCCGGGCTCCTGCCCCGGCGGGTCCGCCAGGCTAACCTGGCCCCCCAGCTCAAGCAGGACACCGCGCAGCGCGCCGACCGCGCGGCGCAGCCCGCCGACCGCGACGCCGAGGAGGTCCGCAACCGGATGGCCTCGCTCCAGCGTGGCTGGCAGCGCGGCCGGCGGGAGAATGCCGCGGGCGACAGCGCCCACAACGGCACAGCACAAGGAACGACTAAGGGGGACGGTCGATGACCGCACCGAAGGCGACCGGCCACACGGCGACGAACAAGGGGGAGCTGAACTGGCTCCTGGACGACCTGGTCGACCGGGTCGCCAGCATCCGCAAGGCCGTCGTCCTGTCCGGCGACGGGCTGCCAACGGGTGTGTCCAAGGACCTGTCCAGGGAGGACAGCGAGCATCTGGCCGCCGTCGCCTCCGGCTTCCACAGCCTTGCCAAGGGCGTGGGCCGTCACTTCGACGTGGGCAGCGTCCGGCAGACGGTGGTCGAACTGGACGACGCCTTCCTGTTCGTCACCGCCGCCGGTGACGGCAGCTGCCTCGCCGTCCTGTCCGACGCCGAATCCGACGTCGGACAGGTCGCCTACGAGATGACGCTCCTGGTCAAGCGGGTCGGCGTGCATCTGGGCACCGCTCCGCGCACCGATCTGCCCGCAGGCGGGTAGTGGGATGACATGAGCGGAGACGGTCAGGGAAGAAACCACTGGTTCGACGACGAGGCCGGACCGGTCGTCCGTCCGTACGCCATGACGCGCGGCCGTACCACGAGTCCCGCCCAGCACCGGCTGGACCTGATCGCGGTGGTCGTCACGGAACCGGACGCGGGCGACCCGGAAACGGATCCGACGCTGTCGCCCGAGCACGTGGAGATCGTCGGGCTCTGCCGCGACGAACCGCAGTCGGTCGCCGAACTCGCTGCCGAACTCGAACTGCCGGTCGGTGTGGTGCGCGTGCTCGTCGGCGACCTCGTGCACACGGAACTCGTCCATGTCACGCGTCCGGTGCCCCCGGCCGAGCTGCCGGACGAGAGCATCCTGCGCGACGTGATCAACGGCCTCCGCGCGCTGTGACCGGCACGGGAACGGAGCACTGAGGTGACAGGCCGGCACTCGCCGCACGACGTACGCGACGTACCGGCATCGATGTCTCTGGCGGACACCCCTGGCGGCGGCCACGGCCGGCCGTCGCCCGACCACCATCAAGCAGGAGAAGAGACCGATGATCTTCGGGCGTTCTGAGCGCGGCAAGCCCCCGGTCGAGCCGGTCACGCTCAAGATCCTCGTGGCCGGTGGCTTCGGCGTGGGCAAGACGACCCTCGTCGGGGCGGTCAGCGAGATCAGGCCGCTGCGTACCGAGGAAGTGCTCACCGAGGCCGGGCGCCCGGTCGACGACACCAGCGGTGTGGAAGGCAAGCACACCACCACCGTGGCCATGGACTTCGGGCGCATCACCCTGCGCGAGGACCTGGTGCTGTACCTCTTCGGCACGCCCGGGCAGGAACGGTTCTGGTTCATGTGGGACGAGCTGTCCGAGGGCGCGCTCGGCGCGGTCGTGCTCGCCGACACCCGCCGTCTGGAGGACTGCTTCGCCGCCGTGGACTACTTCGAGCGGCGTTCCATACCCTTCCTCGTCGGTGTCAACTGCTTCGAAGGAGCCGCCCGTTACCCGGCCGATGCCGTACGGCAGGCCCTCGACCTGGACGAGGACGTACCGGTCCTGCTGTGCGACGCGCGTGACCGGGCATCGGTCAAGGACGTGCTCATCGGAGTCGTCCAGCATGCGATGGACTTCGCGGCCGACCGCCGCCAGGCCGCACTCGGCTGACCACCGCCGTCCGCCCCCGGCCGGCCGACGGGCACGGCCCGTACCCCCGCCGACCGGGGTACGGGCCGTGGTCCGGTGCGGGACACGCGCGCGTACGGCGTCTTCTACGCGCCCTCCTCCAGCCAGCCGAGGCTCTTCTCCACGGCCTTGCGCCAGTTGTGGTACTCGCGGTCGCGCACCGACGGCTCCATCGCCGGCGTCCACTCCGCGTCGCGCTGCCAGTGCGACTTCAGCTCGTCCAGGTCGTTCCACACGCCCGTGGCCAGACCGGCCGCGTAGGCGGCGCCCAGACAGGTCGTCTCCGACACCCGGGGCCGGATCACCGGCACGCCGAGGACGTCCGCCTGGTGCTGCATGAGCAGGTTGTTCTTCGTCATGCCGCCGTCGACCTTCAGCGTGGTGATCCGCACCCCGGAGTCCTGGTACATGGCGTCCACGACCTCCCGGGTCTGCCAGCTCGTGGCCTCCAGCACCGCACGCGCGAGGTGCGCCTTCGTGACGTACCGGGTGAGACCGGTGACGACACCGCGCGCGTCGGAGCGCCAGTAGGGCGCGAACAGACCAGAGAACGCGGGCACGATGTAGGCGCCGCCGTTGTCCTCGACGCTCGCCGCCAGCGTCTCGATCTCGTCAGCGCTGCGGATGATCCCGAGCTGGTCGCGGAACCACTGGACCAGCGCGCCCGTTATCGCTATGGACCCCTCCAGGCAGTACACCGGCGCCTCCCCGCCGATCTTGTAGCCCATCGTCGTCAGCAGCCCGCTCTTGGACGGCACCGGCCGGTTCCCGGTGTTCAGCAGCAGGAAACTCCCGGTGCCGTACGTGTTCTTGGCGCTGCCCACGTCGTAGCAGGCCTGCCCGAAGACGGCGGCCTGCTGGTCGCCCAGTGCGGAGGCCACCGGCACGCCGGCGAGCTGCCCGACCGCCGTGCCGTAGACCTCGGCGGAGGACCTGATCTCGGGCAGGACCGCCTCGGGCACCTGCATGGCGGCCAGGATGGCGGGATCCCACTGGAGTGTGTCCAGGTTCATCAGCAGGGTACGGCCGGCGTTCGTGACGTCGGTGACGTGCCGGCCGCCGTCGGTGCCGCCGGTGAGGTTCCAGATCAGCCAGGAGTCGATGGTCCCGAAGGCGATCTCACCGCGTTCGGCCCGCTCCCTCAGGCCGGGCACGTGGTCCAGCAGCCAGGCCGCCTTGGGCCCGGAGAAGTAGCTGGCCAGCGGCAGTCCGGTCTGCTCGCGGAAGCGGTCCTGGCCGTCCGCGCCGCCCAGTTCGCCGCACAGGGCCGCGGTACGGGTGTCCTGCCAGACGATCGCGTTGTGCACGGGCTTGCCCGTGGCGCGGTCCCACAGGACCGTCGTCTCCCGCTGGTTGGTGATGCCGAGCGCGCTCAGCTGATCGGCGCGCAGCCCGGCCTTGGCCAGCGCTCCGGCCACCACGGCCTGCACTTTGGACCAGATCTCGGTCGCGTCGTGCTCCACCCAGCCGGGCTTGGGGAAGATCTGGCGGTGCTCGCGCTGGTCGACGGCGACGATCGCACCGCCGTGGTCGAAGACGATACAACGGCTGGACGTGGTGCCCTGGTCGATGGCGGCGACGTACTTCTCGGCGGTGTCCGTCATGGCTGTCCCTCGGTCGCTGGGTCAGAAGGCCGCGTTGTAGACGAGGCCCGCGAGCGCCCCGCCGATCAGCGGGCCGACCACCGGGATCCACGCGTAGCCCCAGTCGGACGTGCCCTTGTTCGGGATCGGCAGGAAGGTGTGCACGATGCGTGGGCCGAGGTCGCGGGCCGGGTTGATGGCGTAGCCGGTGGGCCCGCCGAGGGAGAGGCCGATACCGACGACGAGCAGCGAGACGATCAGCACCGTGGTGCCGGACTCGCCGAGCCCCTTCGTCAGCCCGAAGGCGAGCACGGGCAGCACGAGGGCCATCGTCGCGATGATCTCGGTGATGAGGTTGGCGATCCAGTTCCGGATCTCCGGGATCGTCGAGAAGATGCCGAGCGTCGGCACCGGTTCGTCGGCCGTGCCCTCGGTGGTGCCCTCCTTGCGGACGTTGGCCTGGAACTGTGCGAGGTACACCAGGTAGGCGAGAACGGCGCCCAGCATCGCGCCGACGATCTCGCCCAGCAGATACACCCAGACCTTTCCCCATTTGCCGGTGTCCACGGCGATGCCGATGGTGACCGCGGGATTGAGCTGGCCACCGGAGAGGGGAGCCGCGGTGTACGCGCCCGCGAGGACGCCGAAGCCCCAGCCGAACGCGATGACGACCCAGCCCGAGGCCCGCGCCTTGGAGTACCTGAGGGTGACGGCGGCGCAGACACCCGCGCCGAACAGGATCAGGATCGCGGTGCCGATGACCTCGCCGACGAAAATGTCTCCGTTGCTCATGGCGGCTCCCTTGGCGCCGGCCGGGGGCGCTCGGCCCCGGCCCCCGTGCAGGAAAGTTCGTGGCGACTCCAGCCGGAGGCGGAGAGCCCCCCGCCCCGCCGGCGTCCGTGACGAGCGTGCCGTCGCAGCCGTATCGCCAGGAGGGGACGGGCCGTGGAACAGGACAGACCCGTGGCCCAGTGCCTGATAACACCGAGAATGTACGGCGATGTCGGCTGACACCGGGAAGTGTTCACCGGCGCCACGGGGGCGTCAAGGTTGCCGACGGCGACGGTGACACCCACGCACCCGGCGCTGTGCCGTTGCTGCCGGGACGCAACGGCCGTACAGGGGAGGTACGTTCACCACCCCGGCTCGGCGGCCGCGTACCCGGCCTGCGCCGTCGCCCCCTGACCGCGCCGGACCTCGTGACCGGGCAGTCCGGCGCGTCCCAGCACCCAGCTGGCGCCGTGCAGCGCCTTGGCCGCCTTCTTCAGCGGAGCGAGGTGCGCGGCGGCCTGGCGGTGGTCGCCCACGCTTCCCGGGGCGCACACGATGGTCGCGAGGGAGAGCGTGACCGGCCGGTCTCCCGCCGGCCAGGGCGCGTCGAGCACGGTGGAGACCAGCGGACCGAGCGCCTCCTCGTCGGCCAGCACCAGGAAGTCGTCCCCGCCGATGTGCCCCACGCGTGCGTGCCCCGACACGGCGTGCTGCAGCGCCCGCCCCACCGACCGGATCAGCTCGTCGCCCGCGGCGAACCCGGCACCGTCGTTGACCTGCTTGAAGTGGTCGATGTCCAGCCAGCTGAGCGCGAACGTCCGGCCGTCCGCGATCCACCGGTTCACCTCACTGGTGATCGCGTCCGAACCGGGCAGCCGGGTCAGCGGGTTGAGCCCGGCCGCCTCCTCGACCCGGCTCTCGGCCAGCGCCCGCACCAGGTCCGCGAGCCGTACGACGCCCACGCACCGCCCGTGCCGGTCGACCACCGCGACATCGTCCGAGGTACGGTCCCGGCCGCCGATCGCGACCACGTCCAGCACCTCCCAGGCGGTGGCGTCCACGCCGACCGTACGGGGCGCGTCCCCGAGCTTGAAGGCCGGCCGGTCGGCGTACAGGGCGTGCCCGTAGCGGCCGGACATCGACAGCAGGAACCGGGAGCGGTGCACCGACCGCACGGGCCGGCCGGCCTGGTCCACCAGCAGCACACCGGAGACCTCCGGCGATCCGGTCAGCAGCGCGCGCACCTGCCCCGCCGAGACGGTCACCGGCAGTACGGCGGCCGGGCGCACGAACTCCCGCACCGACGGCCCGGACCGGGGCACGCCTACGGCGCCGGGGGAGCGGGGCGGAACGTATACGTCCGCGGCGGGGATCCGGGCCGGCGGCGCGAACAGCTCGCCCTGGGCCAGCTGCGCCCCGGCCGACATCGCCGCCGCGTACTGCAGTTCGGTCTCCACCCCTTCCACCGCGACCAGGGCGCCCAGCTCCTCGCACAGTGTGCGCATCGCCCGTACCGCGGCCGGCCGGGACAGCAGCGAGGCATCCAGCTTGACCAGGTCGGGGGAGAGGTCGGTGAGCAGCCGAAGCGGTAGGTCGCCGTCGCCGATGCCGTCCGCGCTGATCCGGAACCCCTGCTCGCGCAGCGCGGCCACCGCCTCCAGCAGCGCCCGCTGCGGCACGTGCGTCACGGGCGGCACCACGTCCAGTGTCACCTCCCAGGGCATCCGCCCGGCCGCGCGCACGGCGTCGTGCAGCGGGGTCAGGCCGCCCAGGTCGGCGAGGGTGGCCGCGAACACGTTGAGGTGCAGCGGCAGCAGGGTCTCCTTGCGTGTCGCGGCGCGCAGCGCCAACACCGCGAGCCTCCCGTCGAGTTCGGGGTCCCGGCGGGCCTCGGCCAGGATGTCACCGGTCTCCGGGCGGGCGAGTACCTCCAGTGCGGCGACCGCGCCCGTCCTGAGGCTGACCACCGGCTGGAAGGCGAAGCGGAGAGTGTCCGTCCAGGAGTGCACGGGAGCATGATGGCGCCGCCCGAGTACGCCCAGGCCCAGTTCATGAGACGTTCACGCAGCATTCCGGCGTGATCACACAGCGTGGGCGACCTCCTTGGCCGCTGGTGCGCGCCATACGACCGTCTCGGGCTCTTTGCGTCACCTCACCGCGATCACCGCCGAACCGTGCCCGAACAGCCCCTGGTTGGCGGAGATCCCCACCCGCGCCCCGGCGATCTGCCGGTCGCCCGCCGTGCCTCTCAGCTGCCAGGTCAGCTCGCAGACCTGGGCGATGGCCTGGGCCGGCACCGCCTCCCCGAAGGAGGCGAGACCGCCACTGGTGTTGACGGGTATCCGGCCGCCCGGGGCCGTCGCGCCCTCCCGCAGGAGCTTCGCCCCTTCGCCCTCGCCGCACAGCCCCAGATCCTCGTACCACTGCAACTCCAGTGCGGTGGACAGGTCGTAGACCTCGGCGAGGGAGAGGTCCTCGGGGCCTGTGGCCGCCTCCTCGTAGGCCGCCCGGGCGATGGAGGCCCGGAAGTCTTCGCCGGGGGGCTGCACGGCGAGCGCCGAGTCCGTGGCGATGTCCGGAAGATCCAGCACCGTGTTGGGGAAACGCGGGGTCACCGTCGACACCGCCCGGATCCGCACCGGCCGGGCGACACCGTGCCGGTGCGCGAAGTCCAGGCTGGAGAGCACCAGGGCCGCCCCGCCGTCGGAGGTGGCGCAGATGTCGAGCAGCCGCAGCGGGTCGGCGACCACCGCGGACGCGGCGACCTCCTCGGCGGTGACCCGCTTGCGGTAGCGCGCGTAGGGGTTGAGCGCACCCATGGCGGCGTTCTTCACCTTGACCAGCGCGAAGTCCTCCGGCGTGTCCCCGTGCACCGCCATCCGCCGCCGGGCGTACAGCCCGAAGTACGCTGGATTCGTCGCGCCCAGCAGACGGAAGCGCAGCCAGTCCGGATCCTCGGGGCGCTCGCCGCCGGCGGGCCGGAAGAACCCCTTGGGTGCCGCGTCCGCCCCCACCACGAGGACGACGTCGGCGAGCCCGGCGAGGATCTGCGCCCGGGCCACGGCGATCGCCTGGGCCCCGGAGGCGCACGCCGCGTACACACTGGCGACCCTGGCCCCCTGCCAGCCCAGGGCCCTGGCGAACGTCGCTCCCGCCACATATCCGGGATAACCACCACGCACCGTGTCCGCGCCCACGATCGAGCCGACGTCGCACCAGCCGACACCGGCGTCCGCGAGCGCCGCGCGGGCCGCCGCCGTTCCGTACTCCACGAAGGAGCGTCCCCACTTGCCCCATGGGTGCATGCCCGCGCCGAGCACCGCCACGTCCATCGTCACGCCCTCACCCCCGTCGGCCGCCAGTGCCAGGTCGTCCAGATCGTCTCCGCGTCCTCGTGGAGCACTCCGGGGACGACCTCCACCTCCATGCCCACCGCCAGATCGGTGACGGTGACTCCGGGAGCCCCCTGCCCCAGCACCACCATCCGCTCGGCCTCCAGCTCCACCGCGATCAACGCGCACGGTTCCCACGGAAGTTCCGGATTACTCACATAGGGTGACGGCGGACGGTAGCGACTGTCCGTGTACGACCAGATTCGCCCCCTTTTCGACAGAGGGATCTCCTCCAGCGAGTCGCTGCCGCTGTCGCAGTGCGGGTTGCGGCAGTACGCGTCCTCGCGCGGGAAGAACACCGTGGCGCAGGACGAGCAGCGGGTACCCAGGAGCCGGAAGTCGTCTCCCTCGCCGGTGAACCAGCCGGCGACCGCGGGTGTGCGTGTGTGCGGCACAGCCTCTCCTCACCAAGTGTCTGACGGAGTGTCAGGAGTGTGTCACGGGCGGCCGGAAAAGGGCAGGGCGTTCCCGTGAACCCAACCCACGCCGAGCGCGTCGTGATAGATGCAGGGACATGACCCGACTCACCCGTGCGGTCCGCGGTCTCGTCACCGCCCTCGCCGCCCTGCTGGCCGTGACCGCCTCATCCGCCACCGCCCAGGCGAAGTCCGACCCCGTGGCGCCGAAGGACTTCGTGGCCCTGTCCGCCGTGGACCCGACGATCATCCAGGAGATGCGCTACTTCACCCCGCACAACTTCGTCGGCGAGCGCATCGACGGCTACGAGCAACCCATCTGCATCCTCACCCGCCCCGCGGCACAAGCCCTGCACAGGGCCCAGCTGAAGCTGCTGCGCAAGGGCTACACCCTCAAGGTGTACGACTGCTACCGGCCGCAGCGCGCCGTGAACCACTTCGTCCGCTGGGCCGAGGACCTCGACGACCAGGCGATGAAGCGCGAGTTCTACCCGAATGTCGACAAGACCCGTCTGTTCGAGGACGGTTACATCGCGGAGAAATCCGGCCACAGCCGCGGCTCGACCATGGACCTCACGATCGTCAAGCTCCCCGCGAGGCCGACCCGGCCCTACCACCCCGGGCAGCCGCTCGTGCCCTGTTACGCCCCCGAAGGCGAGCGCTTCCCTGACAACTCTGTCGACATGGGCACGGGATTCGACTGCTTCGACACCCTCGCGCACACACTCGACCCGCGCATCCAGGGTGAGCAGCGCGCCAACCGCCTGCTGCTCAAGAGCACCCTGGAAGACCTCGGATTCGTGAACCTCGCCGAGGAATGGTGGCACTTCACGTACCAGCCCGAGCCCTATCCCGACACCTACTTCGACTTCCCCGTGTCCTGGAAGTCGCTCATCAGCGGGCAGTGAGCCGTCGGCGGAAGACGCCCCTCTTCTGATCGGATACAGTCCGCGCGTGTCCGAAACTCAGCACTCGACTGCCAACTCCGCACCGAACTCCCACTGTTCGAGCTGCGGATCGCCCTATGGAGAGGGCGTTTCAGGCTGGCCGCGCACCTGCCCGTCGTGCGGAACCGTCGCCTACCGCAATCCGCTGCCGGTCGCGATCGCGCTCCAGCCCGTGTACGACACCCAGGGTACGGCCCTGATCGTGATCACCCGGACCGTCACCCCCGCGCGCGGAGGCACGGCACTGCCCGGCGGATACATCGACGACCGGGAGGACTGGAAGCAGGCCGTCGTACGCGAACTCAAGGAGGAGACCGGCATCGACGCGGCCGCGCGCGACGTACGGCTCGTGGACGCCATGAGCTCGCCCGACGGCCACCTGCTGCTGTTCGGACTCCTCCCGGAGCGTCCGGTGGAGGGACTCCCGCCCTCCCACCGCACGGACGAGAGCGAGGGCTGGCAGCTGCTGCGCAGGCCCGAGGAACTCGGCTTCCCGCTGCACACCGTGGCCGTACGGGCCTGGTTCGACGGCCGGTACGTCTAGCCGCGTGGCTCAGCCGAGCCCCCGCACCCGCACCGGGTACGGCGGCTCGGCTGAGCCGTCCTCCCGCTCCCGGGTGACCACCACCCCACCGCCCTGCCGGCGGACGACGTAGCGTTCGATCTCCGGTTCGTCCCAGCCGTCACCCGCGTCCGGCACCACGAGGCCGCCTCCCGTGCGGCCACGCGCGGGTGCCCACACCTCCAGCTCCAGGCCGCCGTCGGCACCGCGCACGGGGATGACCGCGCCCGCGCGCGCGAACACCGGTATCCGCGACAGCGGCGCGTCGACGAGGACCCGCGCCGGTCCTTCGTAGGCCCGCTCCGTCACCGTGTCGTACCACAGGCCCCTCGGCAGCTGCACAGCCCGCCGGTCGGCGCCCGGGTCCAGCACCGGAGCCACCAGCAGACCGTCCCCGAGCAGAAACGTGTCCTCGCAGTCGCGCAGCGCCCGGTCCTCCGGCGCCCCCCACCACAACGGCCGCACATACGGCGCGCCGGTGCGCCGCGCCAGATGCGCGAGGGTCACGAAGTACGGCAGCAGCCGCCGTCGTTCCAGCAGAGCCACGCGCGCGTGCTCCAGCACCTCGGCACCGAACTCCCAGGGCTCCCTGCGCCCCGCCCGGAGACTCGCGTGCGTGCGGAACAGCGGCAGGAACGCGCCGAGCTGGAACCATCTGAGGTACAGCTCCGGCGACGGACTGCCGTCGTAACCGCCCACGTCCGGGCCCGAGTACGGCACCCCGCACAGGCCGAGCCCGAGTACCAGCGACAGCGACGCCCGCAGCCCCGGCCAGCCCGTCGCCACGTCCCCCGACCAGGTGCCGCCGTAGCGCTGCAGCCCCGCCCAGCCCGAGCGCGAGAACAGGAAGGGCCGCTCCTGGCGCGACAGCCGGCGCAGCCCCTCGTAAGCCGCACGGGCCATGCACAGCGCGTACACGTTGTGCGCTTCCCGGTGGTCGCCCCCACGCCCCTCCAAGGCGTGCCGCGCCGAACGCGGCAACGTCGGTTCCCCGAAGGCGTTGAACGACGTCGGCTCGTTCATGTCGTGCCAGAACCCCGCGAAGCCCTGCCCCAGCCGCTCCTCGTACAGCCCGCCCCACCACGCGCGCACGCGCGCGTGCGTGAAGTCCGGGAAGACCGACTCCCCGGCCCACACCACACCCCGCACCTCGCGCCCTGAGGCGTCCCGCACGAACGCGTCCACGGCCGAACCACCGTCGTACACGGCGTTGCCCGGCGCGGCCCGCACAGCCGGAACGACGATCGACACCAACCGGACCCCCTCCCGGCGCAGCTCGTCGGCGAGCTGGGGCAGCTTCGGGAAACGGTCCTCGTCGACGGTGAACACCCGGTGGTCGTCGAAGTGGTCGATGTCCAGGTGCACGGCGTCCAGCGGCAGACCGCGCTCCTGGTAGCCCGAGACGATCCGGCGCACCTCCTGCTCGCTGCCGAAACCCCACCGCGCATGATGGTGGCCGAGCGCCCACGACGGCGGCAGCGCCGGCGCCCCCGTCAGCGAGGCCCAGGTGTGCAGCACGCGCGCGGGCGCACCCACCATCACCCAGCAGCGCAGCGGACCGCCGTCCATCCGCACCTCGCAGCGCCCCGCCCGGTCGTGCCCGGACCCCGCGCCCTCCTCACCCTCCCGCAGGACCACCGTGCCGTCCCACGTGGTGTCGTGGAAGACCAGATGCGTGCCGGCATCGGCCACCACCAGCTGCACCGGCATCGTCAGATACAGCGGATCGTCGCCGGGACCGAAGGCCCGCCCGGGATCGGTGTTCCACAACCGGTACGTGCCGTCCCTCAGCCGGGGCCCCGACGCCCTGCCGCCCAGACCGAAGAAGCGGGCGTCCGCCGCCACCTCCGACCGCTGCATCCACCGTGCCGTGCCCCCGCCGACCGGCTCCCACCAGCGCGGCGGCAGATCCCGCCGCAGGGTCACTCCGCCGGGCGTACACACCTCGACCGCACCGTGCCGCGAGACGGTCACCGTCACGCGCTCGGCGACCACCCGCCAGCCACCGTCCTTGTCCGGCTCCAGCACCGCCCGCGCATCGGGCTCCGGACCGCTCCCCGCGAGCGCGTACGAGGGCTGCGGACCGGCCCCGTCCCACCCCCAGAACACCGCACCGTTCACCGCCACGACGATCCGCAGCTCGGACCGGCCGAACCGGATCAGCCCGCCACCCGGCCCCGGCTCCACACCCTCCACCTGACCCGGGACCCGCGCCCGCTCGGCCCCCCGACGCGGCAGCCCGGCGGCATCGATCCGCCTCCTGCGCCACGCGGCCCGCACGGTCCGCAACCCCCGAGCCGCCCTCCCCGAACCGACCACACTCACCGAACGCACCAGGTCACGACCGTCCATGTTGCTCACCCTGCCACTGAGCACCCCACGCGCGTGTGTCGTTCAACTGGCGTTCACCCGTGCCGGGACCACATCTTCACGA
The DNA here is from genome assembly GCF_040297165.1 of Streptomyces sp. NPDC001851. Lineage (NCBI taxonomy): Bacteria > Bacillati > Actinomycetota > Actinomycetes > Kitasatosporales > Streptomycetaceae > Streptomyces > Streptomyces sp. NPDC001851. The sequence goes on from NZ_JBEOYR010000024.1 coordinate 132,825, forward strand.
CACGGACTATGTGGGGCGCACCCTGGTGTAGAAGTCGATCACATGGCATCGTCCCTGTCAGCCGCGTCACGCGCACACCCCAGCCCGTGCGCGGACCGACGCACACGACGCGCACAGCCCGGGAGCCGCCCCATGTCGACCGCGAACCCCCAGCCACTCTGGCAGCCCGATCCCGCGCGGATCGCCCAGGCCCGCATCACCCGGTTCCAGGCATGGGCCGCCGAGCACCACGGCGCCCCGGCCGAAGGCGGCTACCCCGCCCTGCACCAGTGGTCCGTCGACCAGCTGGACACCTTCTGGAAAGCCGTCACGGAGTGGTTCGACGTCCGGTTCTCGACGCCCTACGCGCGCGTGCTCGGCGACCGCGCCATGCCCGGCGCCCAGTGGTTCCCCGGAGCCACCCTCAACTACGCCGAGCACGCCCTGCGCGCCGCCGCCGACCGCGCGGACGAACCCGCCCTGCTGTACGTGGACGAAACCCACGAACCCCGCCCCGTGACCTGGTCCGAGCTGCGCCGCCAGGTCGGCTCCCTCGCCGCCGAACTCCGCGCCCTCGGCGTACGCCCCGGCGACCGCGTCAGCGGCTACCTGCCCAACATCCCGCAGGCCGTCGTCGCCCTCCTCGCCACGGCCGCCGTCGGCGCCGTCTGGACCTCCTGCGCCCCCGACTTCGGCGCCCGCAGCGTCCTCGACCGCTTCCAGCAGGTCGAACCCGTCGTCCTGTTCACCGTCGACGGCTACCGGTACGGCGGCAAGGACCACGACCGCCGCGAGATCGTCACCGAGCTGCGCCGCGAGCTGCCCACCGTGCGTGCCGTCGTCCACATCCCGCTGCTCGGCACCCAGGCACCCGAGGGCGCCCTGGAATGGGCGGCACTGACGGCTGGCACCACCGAGCCCGTCTTCGAGCAGGTCCCGTTCGACCACCCCCTCTGGGTGCTGTACTCCTCCGGCACCACCGGCCTGCCCAAGGCCATCGTCCAGTCGCAGGGCGGCATCCTCGTCGAACACCTCAAACAGCTCGGCCTGCACTGCGACCTCGGCCCCGAGGACCGTTTCTTCTGGTACACCTCGACCGGCTGGATGATGTGGAACTTCCTCGTCTCCGGCCTGCTCACGGGCACGACGATCGTCCTGTACGACGGCAGCCCCGGCTACCCGGACACCGGCGCCCAGTGGCGGATCGCCGAACGCGCCGGAGCCACTCTGTACGGCACCTCCGCCGCCTACGTCATGGCCTGCCGCAAAGCCGGCGTCCACCCCGCCCGCGACCACGACCTGACCGCGGTGAAGTGCGTCGCCACGACCGGCTCGCCGCTGCCGCCCGACGGCTTCCGCTGGCTGCACGACGAGTTCGCAGAGAGCGGGGCCGACCTCTGGATCGCCTCCGTCAGCGGCGGCACCGACGTCTGCTCCTGCTTCGCCGGCGGCGTACCGACGCTCCCGGTGTACACCGGCGAACTCCAGGCCCCCGGCCTCGGCACCGACCTGCAGGCCTGGGACCCCAGCGGCAAGCCCGTCATCGACGAGGTCGGCGAGCTGGTCGTCACCAACCCCATGCCCTCCATGCCGATCCGCTTCTGGAACGACCCCGACGGCAGCCGCTACCACGACAGCTACTTCGACACCTACCCCGGCGTCTGGCGGCACGGCGACTGGATCACCGTCACCTCGCGCGGCACCGTGATCATCCACGGCCGTTCCGACTCCACCCTCAACCGGCAGGGCGTGCGGATGGGCTCGGCCGACATCTACGAGGTCGTCGAACGCCTGCCCGAGATCAAGGAGTCCCTGGTCATCGGCATCGAGCAGCCCGACGGCGGCTACTGGATGCCGCTGTTCGTGCACCTCGCCCCCGGCGCAGTTCTGGACGAGGCCCTCCTGCACCGCATCAAGCAGACCATCCGCGAACAACTGTCACCGCGCCACGTCCCCGACGAGATCATCGAGGTCCCCGGCGTCCCGCACACCCTCACCGGCAAGCGCATCGAGGTCCCGGTCAAGCGCCTGCTGCAGGGCACCCCCCTGGAAAAGGCGGTCAACCCCGGCTCCATCGACAACCTCGCCCTGCTCGGCTTCTACGAGGAACTCGCCCGCAAGCGCGCCTGAACGCCGTCGGCCCCACCCCCCGGCCGACCCCGGACCGCCCAGCACAGGGGGCGAAGCCCGGGGCCGGCCGCACAGCACCGGCCCGTTGTCAGTGCCGCCGATTACGCTGAGTGAGCATTGATCGACTGCGCACTTTGGGGGAAACATGGCGCACAACGACCACCAGACCATGCGGCGCGTCCTGTGCCGCGAGATCGCCGGCACCATCGGGCTGCTCACCGACGAACACGACTTCCGCGCCATGCGGCGCTACCGCAGCTTCACCTTCGACGACCACCCGACCTACCTCCAGCAGGTCGAGGCCGTCCTCAAGGCCCGCGCCGACCAGGGCACCCACACCACACTCGCCCTGTTCGACCCCGAGGACTACGCCGCCTACTGCGCGGAAGCCGGCCTCGACCCGGAAGCCCCGGCAAGCCGGACCCGCTTCACCGCACACCTCGCAGCCACCGGCCCCACCATCCCGTACGACGGCCGGCCCCTCGCCACGCTCGTACCCGCCCTGGTGGACGAAGCCGTACGGCAGGCGACATGGGAGTACGCCACCACCCTGCTCTCCCGACTCGGCCCCTGCCCCACCTGCGGCGAGGACATCGGCAGGGCGGGCTTCACCCGCGCCTCCGACCTCCTGTGCCGCATCCTTGACACCGCCCCGCCCGGAGACAACCACCTCGTCTGCAGCGTCTCCGGACCACCCGACACCCTGGTCTCCGTCCTCCACGGAGACCAGGACGGCCACGGCGCCACCCGACTCGACGAGGCCGAGGCACTGGAATTCACCAGCGTCCTCGCACTCGGCCTCGCCACCCGCAGCCCCGGCGGACTCGTCCTGCGCACCAGTGCCCCGGGCACACCCGACCGCGTCTACGGCTGGCGCCTGCGAGCCGGCGCCCTCGAACCGCTCACCGCCTCGGAAGTGTTCGACGCCTACTGCACCGACGTGGAATCCGGCGACCTCATCTCCCCGGAGCCCGGCGTCGACTACTGCGAGCCCCCCGACCTCGGAGAGGAGAGCGTGACACCGGGCCACCGACACTGAGCGAGCCGACGCGCCGAACGCGCTGATCACGCCGGCGACAGGGCAAACGCACCAGGGGCGCCCCACCCGAAGGTGAGACGCCCCTGAACCCGGCACGCCGGACACGCCCGTACGGCTACTCGCCGGACAGCACCGCCTGAGCCGCGCCGCGCGCCTCCTCGGCACTGTCGGCGGCACGCGCCGCCGCCGCCGCCCGCTCGCACTGCGCCAGCGTGTACTTCGCCAGCGTCGCCCGGACATAGGGAATCGACGCCGCACCCATGGACAAGGAGGTGACACCCAGACCGGTCAGCACACAGGCCAGCAGCGGGTCGGACGCGGCCTCGCCGCACACACCACAGCTCTTGCCCTCGGCCCTGGCCGCCTCGGCGGACAGCGCCACCAGGTCGAGCAGCGCCGGCTGCCACGGGTCCTGAAGCCGGGACACCGCACCCACCTGCCGGTCCGCCGCGAACGTGTACTGCGCGAGGTCGTTGGTCCCCAGCGACAGGAACTCGACCTCCTGCAGGATCGAACGCGCCCGCAACGCGGCCGACGGGATCTCCACCATCGCGCCGAACTTGGCCCGCAGCCCCGCCTGACGGCACGCGTCCGCGAACGCCTTCGCATCCGCGCGGTCCGCCACCATGGGCGCCATGACCTCAAGGTAGACGGGCAGCCCCTCGGCGGCCTTCGCCAGCGCGGTCAGCTGGGTCCGCAGGATCTCCGGGTGGTCGAGCAGGGTCCGCAGGCCCCGCACACCCAGCGCAGGGTTCGGCTCGTCGGCCGGAGTCAGGAAGTCCAGCGGCTTGTCCGCCCCCGCGTCCAGTACCCGCACCACCACGCGACCCTCGGGAAACGCCTCCAGCACCTGCCGGTAGGCCTCCACCTGCTTCTGCTCGGAAGGAGCGTTCTTGCTGTCGTCCAGGAACAGGAATTCGGTACGGAACAGACCGACGCCCTCGGCACCGGCCTCCACGGCAGCCGGCACGTCCGCCGGGCCGCCCACATTGGCCAGCAACGGCACCTTGTGACCGTCCGCCGTCGCACCCGGCCCGGTCGAGGCGGCCAGCGCGGCCCTGCGCTCGGCGGCCGCGGCCACCAGCTGCGCCTTCTTCTCCTCGCTCGGGTTCACGAAGATGTCGCCGGTACTGCCGTCGACGGCGATCACGGTGCCCTCGGCCAGCTCACCGGCACCCGGCAGCGCCACGACCGCAGGCACACCCAGCGCACGCGCCAGGATCGCGCTGTGACTGGTCGGGCCGCCCTCCTCGGTCACGAAACCCAGCACCAGAGACGGGTCCAGCAGCGCGGTGTCGGCCGGAGCGAGATCCCGCGCCACGAGCACATACGGCTGGTCACTGTCCGGCACGCCCGGCATCGGAACGCCCAGCAGCCGCGCGACGATACGGTTCCGCACGTCATCCAGGTCGGCCACCCGACCGGCGAGGTACTCACCGGCACCGGCCAGCAGCTCCCGGTACGCCGCGAACGCGTCGTACACCGCGCGCTCGGCGGTGCTGCCGACGGCGATCCTCCGGTCCACGTCCGCCATCAGCTCGGGGTCCTGGGCCATCATGGCCTGCGCCTCAAGCACGGCCTGGGCCTCGCCGCCCGCCAGATTGCCGCGCGCCATCAGATCGGCGGCGACGGCGTCCACGGCCTGACGGGCCCGCCCCTGCTCGCGCTCGGCCTCCTCGGCGGGGATCTGCTTCGCCGGCGGCTCCAGCACCGCCGTGCCCATGTGCCGAACCTCGCCGATGGCCACGCCATGGCTCACGCCGACGCCTCGCAGCGTTGTCTCCATCTCACCCGTCTCCGATAGTGCGGCGGATTTCGCCGCCGTGATGGTTGTCCTGTTTCGCCGTCCTGCGACGGCCGTACCGTCAGTTCCAGGAGAAGAGGCTGTCGCCGGCCTTCACGTCACCGCTGTCACGGAGATCGGAAAGGGACTCGGCCGTGGCTTCGAGCGCGACGACCGGGCAGACCGGGGACTTGCCGGCGGCCTCGACGGCGACGGGGTTCCAGCGCACGACGGCCTGACCGCGCGTCACGGTGTCGCCCTTGTTGACGAGCAGCTCGAAACCCTCTCCGTTGAGCTGCACCGTGTCGATACCGAGATGGGTGAGCACGCCGTGCCCGCTGTCGTCCACCACGACGAAGGCGTGCGGGTGCAGGGAAACGATCACTCCGTCAACGGGCGCCACGGCCTCGGAAGGCTCACGCACCGGGTCGATCGCGGTACCCGGGCCGACCATGGCCCCGGAGAAGACCGGATCAGGCACTTCGGCCAGTCCGATGGCACGTCCAGCAAGAGGGGACGTCACGGTGGTCATGGGAAGCCTCCCAAAGAGTGGAGCTGCGCACTGAGCAGCAGCGTATGTCATGTGAAGTGGCCGTTCCGTATGGAAGCTAGCAGCTAGTGGTCTAGACCACCAACCCGACGGATTTGCACCCGCTTCAAGGCCCCGTGTACAGTCGTACTCCTGCTTGGGACGGAGGGCCGCGAAAGCGCCCTCACTCGGCAGGACCCAAACTCGTCAGATCCTACTTTCGGATCCGCTTCTGCATGCTCGCAGAGGGTGGTCAGGGAGACGGAAAAACCCTGGTAGAGTTTGAAACACCGAAGGGAAGCCCGGAGGAAAGCCCGAGAGGGTGAGTACAAAGGAAGCGACCGTTCCTTGAGAACTCAACAGCGTGCCAAAAATCAAC